>NZ_RIBZ01000318.1:0-74688 GCF_003721215.1 Streptomyces botrytidirepellens | reverse complement strand
CCCCGCCCGCCGCTCCGGCCCCCGCCGCTCCAGCCCCCGCCGCTCCGGCCCCTGCCGCTCCTGGCCCCGCCGCTCCGGCCCCTGCCGCTCCTGGCCCCGCGTCCGGAGCCGGTTCGTACGACTGGCGGCGCGCCGAGGGCGAGTTGGCGGACGTCGTCCCACCGCGCTTCGTGGAGGCCCCGGACGACCCCGCGGATTCCGAGCACTCCGAGCACCCCGAGCACTCCGACGAGGGGCCCCGGCCGCACGGGCCGTTGGCCGCCGACGGCTCCGACGACCCTGGTGAGACCTCCGCGTGGGAGGTGGAGCGCACCGGTGTGCGCCTGGCCGACATCGGCGGCATGGACGAGGTCAAGGAACGCCTCGACGCCGCCTTCCTCGCCCCCATGCGCAACCCCGAGCTGCGCAAGCTCTACGGCAAGAGCCTGCGCGGCGGGCTGCTGATGTACGGGCCGCCCGGCTGCGGCAAGACGTACATCGCGCGCGCCGTGGCCGGGGAGCTGGGCGCCCACTTCATGTCGGTCAGCATCAGCGACGTTCTCGACATGTGGATCGGCAATTCCGAACGGAACATGCGCGAGCTGTTCCAGACCGCCCGCCGCAGCGCCCCCTGCGTGCTCTTCCTGGACGAGCTGGACGCCCTGGGCGCCAAGCGCAGCCAGCTCCGCCACAGCGGGCTGCGCACCACCGTCAACCAGCTGCTGGCCGAGCTGGACGGGGTCGACGCGGAGGCCAACGAGGGGCTGTTCGTGCTCGCCGCCACCAACCACCCCTGGGACGTGGACGGCGCGCTGCGCCGCCCCGGCCGCCTCGACCGCACCCTGCTGGTGCTGCCGCCCGACCAGCCCGCGCGCGAGGCGATCCTCCGCCACCACCTGGCGGACCGCCCGATCGCGGGCGTCGACGTGCGCAAGCTGGCCAAGCGGACCGACGGCTTCTCCGGCGCGGACCTCAAGTACCTGTGCGAGACGGCGGCCGAGCGCGCCCTGATGGACTCCGTACGGACCGGACAGGCCCGGATGATCGGCCAGGACGATCTGCTGGCCGCGCTGGGCCAGGTGCGGCCCTCGACCCGCCCGTGGTTCGACACCGCGCGCAACGTGGCCCAGTTCGCCAACGAGGGCGGCACGTACGACGATCTGCTGGCCTACCTCAAGCGGAAGCGGATGCTGTGAACGCCGCCGACGGGGACGGAAACGGCGACGGGGGCCGTACATGAGCGGGACCGGGACCGAGCACCCGCTGACCGCCCAGGCGGCCGCGCTGATCGAACTCGAACGGTACGACCAGGCGAAGGAGCTGCTGGCCCGCCGCCTGGCCGGTGAGCCGGACGACGTCCGGGCCTGGGTGCGGCTGGCCATATGCCACGTCAACACCAAGGACTTCGAGGACGCGCTGCACGCGACCCAGGAGGCGCTGCGCCGCGACCCGGAGGACTTCGACGCGCACCGGTTCCGTTCCTTCGCCCTGCGCCGTCTCGGCCGTTCGGACGAGTCGGTCGCCGCCGCCCGCGAGGCCATCCGCATCCTGCCGGACCACTGGATGGGGTACACGGCGCTCTCCGAGGCGCTGATCTCCCCGCCCGACCGCTGGCCCCAGGCGTACGAGGCGGCGGTGACGGCGGTGCGGCTCGGCCCGGAGGAGGTCGGAGCCCACCGCGCCCTGTGGAAGGCGGCCCTGGCCAACGGGCGTCGCGACGTGTGCGACCAGGCGGTGAGCGAGGTGCTGCGCCTCGACCCCTCCAACGCCTGGGCGCTGCACGAGCGGGCCACCCGCAAGGCCCACTCGAAGGAGGCCAAGCTCCCGGAGGTCGCCCAGGGCTACGCCCAGGCGCTGGCCGCCGCCCCGAGCGACCAGGGGCTGCGCAAGGGCCTGGAGGGGACGCTGTTCCGGATGGTGCGCGGCACCCGCTGGCTCGCCCTGCTGTGCCTGCTGATCGCCGTGCTGACCGCCAGGGTCTTCCCCACGGAGGACGATCCGACCGCGCTGCCCGCGCCCCTCGGCACGAGGCTCTACGCGCTCGCCCTGATGGGGGTCGTCTGGGCGCTGGGCGCCTGGCGCGCGTACCGCAAGCTGCCGCACGGCGCCAAGCTGGGCGTCTGGTCGCTGGTGCGGCGGGAGTTCTGGGTGAAGCTCTCGCTGTACGAGGCGGTGTGGTGCACGCTGTGCGCGGCGCTGATCGTGATCGTCCCGTGGACGGACCGGGTGTTCCTCCAAGTGCTCACGCACGCGGGCTGGGTGCCCCCCTTGATCACCATCTGGTTCGAGCGGGCCGCCCTGAGGGAGGCCCGGTAGCATCCCGTGCGAAGGCGTTGATGATCCAGAAGTGCCGATGATCCAGCCGACGATCCGTAAGGAGCCACCGGTGGCGGGAGAACCGCAGGCCGACTGCCTGTTCTGCAAGATTGTCTCGGGGGAGGTGCCGGCGACCGTCATCCGCGAGACCGACACCACCGTCGCGTTCCGCGACATCAACCCCCAGGCACCGACGCACGTCCTGGTGATCCCCAAGGTGCACTATCCGGACGCCGTGTCCCTGGCGGCCGCCGAGCCGCGGATCGCCGCCGACGTGCTGGTCGAGACGGGCGCGGTCGCCGCCCACGAGAAGATCGACGGCACGGGCTACCGGGTCGTGTTCAACACGGGCTCGGGCGCCGGGCAGACCGTCTTCCACACGCATGCCCACGTCCTCGGCGGCCGTGGCCTCAACTGGCCCCCCGGGTAGTTCCGTTGTCCGCGCGGGAACTGGTCGTCCTCGGCACCGCGAGCCAGGTGCCCACCCGGCACCGCAACCACAACGGCTATCTGCTGCGCTGGGACGGCGAGGGCATGCTGTTCGACCCCGGCGAGGGCACGCAGCGGCAGATGCTGCGGGCCGGGGTGGCGGCCCATGACATCAACCGGATCTGCGTCACCCACTTCCACGGCGACCACTCGCTGGGGCTGGCCGGGGTCATCCAGCGGATCAACCTCGACCGCGTTCCCCATCCGGTGACCGCGCACTACCCGGCCAGCGGTGAGCGCTTCTTCGACCGGCTGCGGTACGCCACGGCCTACCGCGAGACGGTCCGGCTGACCCAGCGGCCGGTCAGCGGTGACGGCGAGGTGATCGCCCGTACCCCCGCGTACACCCTGGAGGCGGTCCGGCTCTCGCACCCGGTCGAGTCCTACGGCTACCGCCTCGTCGAGCCCGACGGCCGCCGGATGCTGCCGGAGCGGCTCGCCGCGCACGGGGTGCGCGGGCCCGAGATCGGGCGGCTCCAGCGGGAGGGCGCCATCGAGCGGGACGGGCGCACGGTCACGCTGGAGGAGGTCAGCGAGGCCCGGCGCGGCCAGCGGTTCGCGTTCGTCATGGACACCCGGCTGTGCGAGGGCGCGCACGCGCTGGCGGAGGGCTGCGATCTCCTGGTGATCGAGTCGACGTTCCTGGACGAGGACGAGCCGCTGGCGACCGAGCACGGCCATCTGACGGCCGGGCAGGCGGCCCGGATCGCGGCCGGGGCGGGCGTACGCCACCTGGTGCTGACGCACTTCTCGCAGCGGTACGGCGACCCGGCCGAGTTCGAGCGCCAGGCGCGCGCGGCGGGCTTCGACGGGGAGCTGACCGTCGCCCAGGACCTGATGAGCGTGGCCGTGCCGAAGCGGCGCTAGCACCGCCGTCGCGCCGCGGGACGGGTGCCATCCGGCACACTGGCCGCATCCGCCCCGGCGGCAACGACGGAACGAAGCGGCCAACGGAACGAAGCGCCGGCGAAAGCGCACAGCACCAGTAACAGAACGAAACCGGTAGCAACAGAACAGAACGGTCCGACCTGGGAGCACACGGTGACGACACACGACGGTGACCAGCCCTTGGCGAGCCGCCCCCTGCTCGATCCGCTGGCGGCCGTCCGCGGCCCCGGCGACCCCGGCTGTGACGTCTATCTCACCGGCACCGTCTTCCTCGACATCATCTTCACCGGCCTGGACTCCGCGCCCGTCCGCGGCACCGAGTCCTGGGCGCGCGGCATGGGTTCCAGCCCCGGCGGCGTCGCCAACATGGCCACCGCGCTGGCCCGGCTGGGGCTGCGCACCTCGCTCGCCGCCGCCTTCGGGGACGACCACTACGGCGACTACTGCCGGGACGCCCTGGAGCGCGGCGAGGGCATCGATCTGTCGCTGTCCCGCACCATCCCCGGCTGGCACTCCCCGGTGACCGTCTCCATGGCGTACGAGGGCGAGCGCACGATGGTCTCGCACGGCCACGAGGCGCCGCCGCCCGAGGAGCCCGCGCCCAGCTGCCCGCCCCCGGCCCGGGCCGCCATCGCCTCCCTCGTTCCCGGCCGCCGGGAGGAGTGGGTCGCCGAGGCCGCCCGGCGCGGCAGCCGGATCTTCGCGGACGTCGGCTGGGACGACACCGGCCGCTGGGACCCGGCGGACCTCGCCGACCTGGAGCACTGCGAGGCGTTCCTGCCCAACGCGGCCGAGGCGATGTCCTACACCCGCACCGACTGCCCGCGGGCCGCCGCCCGCGCGCTCGCCGAGCGGGTGCCGCTCGCCGTGGTCACCCTGGGCGCGGAGGGGGCGTACGCGGTGGACGGCCGCACCGGCGAGACCGCCGAGGTGCCCGCGATCGCCGTGGAGGCCCTGGACCCGACCGGCGCCGGGGACGTGTTCGTCGCGGGCTTCGTCACCGGCACCCTCGCCGACTGGCCGCTCGCCGACCGGCTGGCGTTCGCCGGGCTGACCGCCGCGCTGTCCGTCCAGGAGTTCGGCGGCTCGCTCTCCGCGCCCGGCTGGTGCGAGATCGGGGCCTGGTGGCAGCACGCCCGCTCCTACGACGACCAGTCGCCGAGCGCGCTGCGCCGCTACGCCTTCCTGGACCGTCTGCTGCCCCCCGCTGCCCGCCCGAGCCTGCTGCGCCGGGCCGTCCCCACGATCGGCTTCCGCCGGGCGTGAACACCCGTGCCCGGTACCAGGCACGAAGCGCCTGCGGCCCGGTGTGATGAAGGGCATGGAGTAAAAGCACTCGGGTCTTGTCGGTGGCCCGTCGTACCCTGGTATCTCAAGGTTGTCGAGCAGCGAGAACCCTTGTCGCAGGAGGTAGGAGCAGGCCGCAGAGCCGAGCCCATGACGCAACCAACCACAGCACCGCAGGCGCATGCGCAGTTCACGGTCCCGACCAAGCACCCGATGGTCATGGTCCTGGGATCGGGTGACTCGTTGCTGCGTGTGATCGAAAAGGCGTTCCCGTCGACCGATATCCATGTCCGGGGCAATGAAGTCAGCGCGACCGGGGACCCTGAGGAAGTCGCCCTGGTCCAGCGTCTGTTCGATGAGATGATGCTGGTGCTCCGCACCGGTCAACCGATGACGGAGGACGCGGTGGAGCGCTCCATCTCCATGCTGCGCGCAGCCGAGAACGGCGAGGGCGAGGCGGCCGAGACGCCCGCCGAGGTGCTCACTCAGAACATCCTCTCCAACCGCGGCCGCACCATCCGCCCCAAGACGCTCAACCAGAAGCGCTATGTCGACGCGATAGACAAGCACACCGTCGTCTTCGGCATCGGCCCAGCCGGTACCGGCAAGACCTATCTGGCGATGGCCAAGGCAGTCCAGGCCCTCCAGTCCAAGCAGGTCACCCGGATCATCCTGACCCGGCCGGCGGTCGAGGCGGGGGAGCGGCTGGGCTTCCTGCCCGGCACGCTCTACGAGAAGATCGACCCGTATCTGCGGCCCCTGTACGACGCGCTGCACGACATGCTCGACCCCGACTCCATCCCGCGCCTGATGGCCGCGGGCACGATCGAGGTCGCCCCGCTGGCGTACATGCGCGGCCGGACGCTCAACGACGCGTTCATCATCCTCGACGAGGCGCAGAACACGAACCCCGAGCAGATGAAGATGTTCCTCACCCGGCTCGGCTTCGACTCGAAGATCGTGATCACGGGTGACGTCACCCAGGTCGACCTCCCGGGCGGGACCAAGAGCGGTCTGCGCCAGGTGCGGGAGATCCTGGACGGCGTCGACGACGTCCACTTCTCCCTGCTCACCAGCAAGGACGTGGTCCGGCACAAGCTGGTCGGCCGTATCGTCGACGCGTACGAGCAGTACGACAGCCGCAACGGCCAGTGACCGCCCCCGAAGAGACCCGAGAAAAGACGAACCACCCCATGGCGATCGACGTCAACAACGAATCCGGTACGGACATCGACGAGCGCGCGATCCTGGACGTCGCCCGCTACGCACTGGCCCGGATGCGTATCCACCCGCTCTCCGAGCTGTCGCTGATCGTCGTCGACGCCGACGCCATGGAGCAGCTCCACATCCAGTGGATGGACCTGCCGGGGCCGACCGATGTCATGTCCTTCCCGATGGACGAGCTGCGGCCGCCCGCCAAGGACGACGAGGAGCCCCCGCAGGGCCTCCTCGGTGACATCGTGCTCTGCCCCGACGTGGCCAAGAAGCAGGGGGAGGAGGCGCCGACCGGGCACTCCATGGACGAGGAGCTCCAGCTGCTCACCGTCCACGGCGTCCTCCATCTCCTCGGCTACGACCACGAGGAGCCGGACGAGCGCGCCGAGATGTTCGGCCTCCAAGCGGCGATCATCGACGGCTGGCGGGCCGAGTACGGCCTGACCGGGCCCTCCCCGGCCCCCACCACGCGATGAACGGGCAGCTCCTCACGGCGACCGTCCTGCTGGTGGTCGTCGCCTGGCTGGCGGCCTGCGCCGAGGCGGGCCTCGCCCGCACCACCCGGTTCCGCGCCGAGGAAGCGGTGCGGAACGGGCGGCGGGGCAGCGCCAAGCTGATGCTCGTCGCCGAGGACCCCACCCGCTACCTCAACGTGGCGCTGCTGGTGCGCGTCGCGTGCGAGGTGGCTGCGGGGGCCGTCGTCACGTACGCCTGTCTGCACGCGTTCCCCGAGACCTGGAAGGCGCTGACCGTCGCGATCGGCGTGATGGTCCTGGTGTCGTACGTGGCGGTGGGCGTCTCGCCGCGCACCATCGGCGCGCAGCATCCGCTCAACACCGCGACCGTCGCCGCCTATGTGCTGCTCCCGCTGGCCCGGATCATGGGCCCCATCCCGCCGCTGCTGATCCTCCTCGGTAACGCGCTCACCCCCGGAAAGGGCTTCCGGAAGGGCCCGTTCGCCTCCGAGGCCGAGCTGCGCGCGCTGGTCGACCTCGCCGAGCAGGAGTCGCTGATCGAGGACGACGAGCGGCGCATGGTGCACTCCGTCTTCGAGCTGGGCGACACCTTGGTGCGCGAGGTGATGGTGCCGCGCACCGATCTGGTCGCCATCGAGCGCTTCAAGACCATCCGGCAGGCGCTCACCCTCGCGCTGCGTTCCGGATTCTCCAGGATTCCGGTCACCGGGGAGAACGAGGACGACATCGTCGGGATCGTCTACCTGAAGGACCTGGTCCGCAAGACGCACATCAACCGGGAGTCCGAGTCCGAGCTGGTCTCCACCGCCATGCGGCCCGCCGCCTTCGTCCCCGACACCAAGAACGCGGGCGACCTGCTGCGGGAGATGCAGCAAGCGCGCAACCACGTGGCCGTGGTGATCGACGAGTACGGCGGTACCGCGGGCATCGTCACCATCGAGGACATCCTCGAGGAGATCGTCGGCGAGATCACCGACGAGTACGACCGTGAACTGCCGCCCGTCGAGGACCTCGGCGACGGCACCCACCGGGTCACCGCCCGGCTCGGCCTCGGCGACCTCGGCGAGCTGTACGGCACGGCCCTGGAGGATGAGGACGTCGAGACGGTGGGCGGGCTGCTCGCCAAGTCGCTGGGCCGGGTGCCGATCGCGGGCGCCACGGCTCAGGTCGACGTCCCCGAAGGCGGCACCGACCCGGCCCTGAAGGCGCTGCGGCTGACCGCCGAATCCCCGGCGGGCCGCCGCAACCGCATCGTGACGGTGCTGGTGGAGCCGGTGCGGGAGACGGCGGCGGCCGAGTCGTAAGGCCCCGCCGAACGGGTGCGGGGCGCCTGGGGGCGCGGGGGCGCCCCGTATCACGCCCGCGCGGGGAGGCGCACGGACGCGCGGGGTCGCGCTGCGCCATACGGATGCATTCACCCTCTGTGGTCTGGCCCATCTGGCGTAGGCAGCGGCTTACTTGCAGATACCGACCGGTGGGCCGCCCATACCCCTGTCGGGGGACAGCCGGCTTGTCGTTCCGACGTAGGCAGGTCGGCCGTATGGGCACCCCCACGCAGGGAGAACAGGGTCTCCGCGGGATTGAGAGCGGAGACCCGGGCGGTCCACCCCTCCCCATACCGCACCCCGGGAAGGGGCCGCTCCCATGGCTTCCTCGACCACCACGGTCACCTCCACGCCGAACCCCTCCGTCCCCGGTCAGGCCGTCACCTACACCGCGACCGTCGCCTCGGTTCCACCGGGCGCGTTCACCCCGACCGGCACGGTCACCTTCACCCTGGACGCCGGTGCGCCGGTGACCGTCGCGGTCGACGCCGCCGGACAGGCCTCCTTCACCGACAGCTCCCTGGCCGTGGGCTCCCACACGGTGACGGCCACCTACAGCGGCGACGCCAACCTGGACCCGTCGACGGGCACCAGCATCCAGCAGGTCAACCAAGGGGCGACGACCACCTCCCTGACGGCCTCGCCCAACCCCGCGGTCTGCGGCGAAGCGGTGACCCTGACGGCGACCGTGGCGGCCGTCCCGCCCGCCGCGGGAACCCCGACAGGCACGGTGACCTTCATCATCAGCGACGACGGGCCGGCCCTCACCGCGCCCCTCGACGCCACCGGCCAGGCGTCCGTCACGGTCGCCGATCTGGACGTGGGCACCCATGTGGCGGCGGCCTTCTACGGCGGGGACACCGAGTTCGCCGCGTCCAACTCGGCCTTGGTCCCGCTGACGGTGAACCAGGCCACCTCGACCACCGCCTTCACCGCCACCCCCGACCCGTCGGTCTGCGGCCAGACGGTGACGCTGTGCGCGACGGTGACCGTGGACGACCCGGGGACCTGTACCCCCACCGGGACGGTGACCTTCGCCGTTTCCGGCGGCCCGACGCTCACCGCGCCGCTCGACGCGACCGGCCAGGCCTGTGTGACGAGCGACGAACTGCCCGGCGGCACCAGTTCGGTGACCGTCACCTACTCCGGCGACACCGGCGTCGCGGGCTCCTCGACCACCGGCTCGGTCACCGTCGACCAGGCCACGTCGACGACGACGGTCTCGGCGACGCCGAACCCGTCCGTCTGCGGCGAAGCGGTCACCCTGTGCGCCCAGGTGACGGTGGCTTCGCCCAGCACCTGCGTCGCGACCGGCACCGTGACGTTCGTGATCACCGGTGGTCCGACGCTGACGGCGACGGTCGACGCCACCGGCCAGGCCTGCGTGACCACCAGCGCCATCCCGGTGGGAACGCAGACCGTGACCGCCACCTACGCCGGCAACGCCGGGGTCTCGGGCTCCATGGGCACCACGAGCGTGACGGTGAATCAGGCGTCCTCGACCACCACCGTCACCGCCCCCGACCCCGGCGCCTGCGGAGAGTCGGTGACGATCTGCGCCCAGGTGACGACCGTGCCGCCCGGCACCTGCCCCCCGACCGGCACGGTGACGTTCGTGATCTCGGGCGGCCCGACGCTGACCGGGGTGGTGGACGGCACCGGTCAGGCCTGCGTGACCACCAGCGCCATCCCCGTCGGCACACACGTCGTGACCGCCACCTACTCCGGCGACACCGGCGTCGCGGGTTCCTCGGGCACCGGGACGGTCACCGTCACCCCGGGCACGTCCACGCTGACGGTCTCGGCGACGCCGAGCCCCTCCGTCTGCGGAGAGGCGGTGACCATCTGCGCCCAGGTGACGGTGGCTCCGCCCAGCACCTGCGTCCCGACCGGTGACGTGACGTTCGTGATCACCGGCGGACCGACGCTGACGGCGACCCTGGACGCCACCGGCCAGGCGTGCGTGACCACCACGGCGGTGCCGGTCGGCACCCACACGATCACCGCCACCTACGCGGGCGACTCCGGCGTCGGGGGCTCGACGGGCACGGCCTCGCTGACGGTGAACCCCGCGTCGTCCACCACCACGGTCTCGGTCACGCCCTCCCCGTCGGTCTGCGGCGAGTCCGTCCTGCTGTGCGCCCAGGTCACCACCGTGCCGCCCGGCACCTGCACCCCGACCGGCACGGTGACCTTCGTGGTCTCGGGCGGCCCGACCCTCACGGCCACGGTCAACGCCAGCGGTCAGGCCTGCGTCTCCACCACCGCCATCCCGGTCGGCACCCACACGGTGACGGCGACCTACGGGGGCAGCACCGGCGTCGCGCCCTCCACGGGCAGCGGCTCGGTCACCGTCAACCAGGCCGCCTCCACGACGACACTGACGATCTCGCCCAACCCGTCCGTGTGCAGCCAGCCGGTGACGATCTGCGCCCAGGTGACGACCGTCGCGCCGGGCACCTGCACCCCGACCGGCACCGTCACGTTCGTGATCAGCGGTGGCCCGACCCTGACCGGAACGCTCAACGCCAGCGGTCAGGCCTGCGTCACCACCAGTGCGCTGGGCGTGGGAGCACACACGGTCACGGCCACCTACGGGGGCAGCACGGGCGTCGCGGGCTCGACGGCCACCGGCAGCGCCACGGTGAACTCGGCCAGTACCACCACCACGATCACCTCCACCCCCAACCCCTCCGCCCCCGGCCAGACGGTGACCTTCACCGCCACCGTGGCACCGGTCGCCCCGGCGACCGGCACCCCGACCGGCACCGTCACCTTCGTGATCAGCGGCGGCCCGACCCTCATCGGAACGCTCAACGCGGCCGGACAGACGACCGTGAGCACCAACGCGCTCACCACCGGCTCCCACACGGTCACCGCCACCTACAGCGGCGACAGCTGCTTCAACTCGTCGACCGCGTCGCTCACCCAGACCGTGGCGGGCTCGACGACCACCACCCTGACCGCCACCCCGGCCGTCATCCGGCTGCGGATCAACGGCCAGCTCGTCATCCCCACCCTCAGCGCCACCCTCAAGGACCAGTCCAACAACCCCGTCCCCGGCCAGACGATCGTCTTCACGGCCAACACCGTGCTGGGACCGATCGCCCTGGGCAGCGCGGTCACCAACNCCGGCCAGACGATCGTCTTCACGGCCAACACCGTGCTGGGACCGATCGCCCTGGGCAGCGCGGTCACCAACGCGTCCGGCACGGCGACGCTGACCAATGTCACCGTCCCGCCCACGGTCCTGACCGCCAATACGTACACCGCCACCTTCGCGGGTGGTCCGGGCCTCAGCCCGGCCACGGCGTCCGCCTCGCTGAGGTTCCAGCCGCTGCCGCTGCTCCCGTAGCGGGATCCCGTCCGCCCGCGCCGGGCCGTCGCCACTGCGGCCCGGCGCGGGTCCATGCGTGCCCGCAGGACGCACAACCGGTGTCACGCCCGGTCAACGCCCGGCCAGCGCCCCGTCCTATGCTCATCCGTATGAGCGAAGCAGCGCAGCTGGACCCCGAAGACCGCAAGATCATCACGCTGGCCCGCTCCGCGCGCGCCCGCAACGGCGTCGCGGAGGGCGCCGCCGTACGTGACGAGACGGGCCGTACGTACGTCGCGGGCACCGTCGCCCTCGACTCGCTCCAGCTCAGCGCGGTGCGCACCGCCGTCGCGATGGCGGTCGCCAGCGGGGCGAAGTCGCTGGAGGCCGCGGCCGTGGTGACCGAGGCGGAGACCGCCGCCGACGAGGACCGCGCGGCCGTACGGGACCTGGGCGGGGCCGGAACCCCGATCCTGCTGGCGGGCACCGACGGCACCCTGCGCGCCTCGCTGCCCGTCTGAGCCACCGGACCGGAACGAAGCACGTGGACGGCTGGTCGGAGCGGTCCGGGGCATCGGGGAGAATGGTGGCCATGACTGCCGGTACCTCCCCGTCCCCGACCGAGCAGCGGGAGACCCCGCACCGCTCGGGTTTCGCCTGCTTCGTCGGCCGCCCCAACGCGGGCAAGTCGACCCTGACCAACGCGCTGGTGGGGACGAAGGTCGCGATCACCTCCAACCGCCCGCAGACCACCCGGCACACCGTGCGCGGCATCGTGCACCGCCCCGACGCACAGCTGGTGCTCGTGGACACCCCCGGTCTGCACAAGCCGCGCACCCTGCTCGGCGAGCGGCTGAACGACGTCGTACGGACCACCTGGGCCGAGGTCGACGTCATCGGCTTCTGCCTGCCCGCCGACCAGAAGCTCGGCCCCGGCGACCGCTTCATCGCCGCCGAGCTGGCCGGGATCAAGAAGACGCCCAAGGTCGCCATCGTCACCAAGACCGACCTGGTCGAGTCCGAGCAACTGGCCCAGCAGCTCCTGGCCATCGACCGGCTCGGCAAGGATCTGGGCATCGAGTGGGCCGAGATCGTCCCGGTCTCGGCCGTGGGCGCGGAAAAAATGGGGGCGGGACGCAGTCCCTCGTCTGACGGTGGTGGTGGGAGAGGGGCCGGCCAGGTCGGCCTGCTGGCCGATCTGCTCGTCCCGCTGCTCCCCGAGGGCCCGACCCTCTACCCCGAGGGCGACCTGACCGACGAGCCGGAGCAGGTGATGGTCGCGGAGCTGATCCGCGAGGCGGCGCTGGAGGGCGTACGGGACGAGCTGCCGCACTCCATCGCGGTGGTCGTGGAGGAGATGCTGCCGCGCGAGGACCGCCCGGCGGACAAGCCGCTGCTGGACATCCACGCCAACCTCTTCATCGAGCGCCCCAGCCAGAAGGGCATCATCATCGGCCCGAAGGGCCGCCGCCTGAAGGACGTCGGCTCCAAGTCCCGCAAGCACATCGAGGCCCTGCTCGGGACTCCGGTGTTCCTCGACCTTCACGTCAAGGTCGCCAAGGATTGGCAGCGCGATCCGAAGCAGTTGCGTCGGCTGGGATTCTGACACCCGCCCCAGCCGCCGGTCGGAGGCCGGCGCAGCCGTGCGAAGCCCGGGAGGCCCCCTGGGGCCGAGCGGTGCGAGGGCGGCAGAGAGAGCAGGGGCCCGAAGCAGTTGCGTCGGCTGGGATTCTGAGCGCTACGTGCCCTCCTTCAGGACCGTCCGCACCAGCTCCCGCTGGGCGTCGCTGAGGTGCGGGTCCGCGGCGTGGACCGTGCGGCCGTCCACCGTGATCTCGTAGTGGAAGCCGTCCGGAACGCCGCGCGTGGCCGCCGGGGCGCCGGACTCGACGGCCTGGTGGGCCAGGGCGGCCAGATGGGTGGCGTCGGGCCGACCGGCGGTGTCCAGATCGGCCCGGCGCTCGATTCCGGCGAATCCGCCGGATCGGGTCACGGAGATACGCATAGGTCCATCAGTACCCGAGGGTGAGGCTCAGCGCGCGTCCAGGTCCGTGATCCCGACGCCTTCCCAGGCCTCCCGCACCGCGTCCCGCTCCTCGCCCTCGCCGAAGCGGGCCCGGGCGGCGGCCACCGTGAGCCGGGCGAAGTCGTCGAACTGCGCGTCGGGGGACAGCTCGCCGCCGGTCAGCACGTCGTACCAGACCCGCCCGGCCTTCTCCCACGCGTTGCCGCCGAGCGCCGTGGCGGCCAGGTAGAACGCGTGGTTGGGGATGCCGGAGTTGATGTGGACGCCGCCGTTGTCGCGCGAGGTGCGCACGTAGTCGTCCATCGTGCCCGGCTGCGGGTCCTTGCCGAGGACGTCGTCGTCGTACGCCGTGCCGGGGGCCTTCAGCGAGCGCAGGGCCACCCCGGTGACCCGCTCCGCCAGCAGCCCGGCCCCGATCAGCCAGTCGGCCTCGTCGGCGCTCTGGCCCAGCGCGTGCTGCTTGACGAGTGAGCCGAAGACGTCGGACATCGACTCGTTGAGCGCCCCGGACTGGCCGAAGTACTCCAGGTTGGCGGTGTACTGGGTGACGCCGTGGGTCAGTTCGTGGGCCATGACGTCGATGGGGATGGTGAAGTCGAGGAAGATCTCGCCGTCTCCGTCGCCGAAGACCATCTGCTCGCCGTTCCAGAAGGCGTTGTTGTAGTCCTGGCTGTAGTGGACGCTCGCGTCGAGCGGCAGGCCCGCGTCGTCGATCGAGTGGCGGCCGTACACCTTGAGGAACAGCTCGAAGGTCGCGCCCAGCCCGTTGTAGGCCCGTGTCACCGACTCGTCCGAGGTCGCCGTGTCGCCCTCGCCGCGCACCTTCTTTCCCGGCAGCGCGTCCTGGTGCTGGGAGTCGTAGATCGTCCGCTTGGGCCGGTCGGAGGGCGCGCCCTCCAGGGTGGGGGCGGCGATCCCGCGGACGGTGGTGATCCGGCGGCGCGTGCGCTCCAGGGCGTCCCGCTCCAGGGTGCGGCGGGCGGGGTCGGCGAGGGCGGAGTCCTCGTGCTGGGAGACCTTGTCCAGGACATGCGGCGGCACGATCGTGCAGAAGACACGGCGGCTGCGGGAGTTCGCGTTGACATCCATCCAGGCAATGTCGCACCGTGTCTACCGCTTGTCACGCCTTGCGGTCATGATTGATGAAATCGAGTGGTAGATGTCCATTCCTCCTTGCGGGATGCCGTGGTCCGCATAGTGATACGGGGCCACGCGTCGCGCGCGTCTCGGTTACGCTGCTGAGCATCATGCGTTTCGGGCTGCTTCTTCTTAGCTGCCGCGGCGAGGGCCTGTAGTCGTAGGCCGACCCCCTCCCCGCGGAGTTCGGTGTTGCGGTGATTTCGCCCCGTCGGCCGCCCCATGGACTTTCGTCCCAGCGGACACCCGAGCGGATCCCAGAGGAGCCCACGCATCATGAGCACGTCCGACAATCCCGGTCAGCGCGCCGTAGGCCGTCCCACCCCCATCACCGCCGCGACCGTCACCCAGAAGCCTTCGGGCATGCCGATCCACAAGTACGGCCCGTACGAGGCCGTCGACATCCCCGACCGCACCTGGCCGGACAACCGCATCACCGTCGCACCGCGCTGGCTGTCCACCGACCTGCGGGACGGCAATCAGGCGCTGATCGACCCGATGTCCCCGGTGCGCAAGCGCGAGATGTTCGACCTGCTGGTCCGCATGGGATACAAGGAGATCGAGGTCGGTTTCCCCTCCTCCGGCCAGACCGACTTCGACTTCGTACGGTCGATCATCGAGGAGGGCGCGATCCCCGAGGACGTGACGATCTCCGTCCTCACCCAGGCCCGCGAAGAGCTGATCGAGCGCACCGTCGAGTCGCTGCGCGGGGCGCACCGGGCCACCGTGCACCTGTACAACGCCACCGCGCCCACCTTCCGCCGCGTCGTCTTCCGCGGCACCCGTGAGCAGGTCAAGCAGATCGCGGTGGACGGCACCCGGCTGGTCGTCGAGTACGCCGACAAGATCCTGGGCGACGACACGGTCTTCGGCTACCAGTACAGCCCCGAGATCTTCACCGACACCGAGCTGGACTTCGCGCTGGAGGTCTGCGAGGGCGTCATGGACGTCTGGCAGCCCGAGGCCGGCCGCGAGATCATCCTCAACCTGCCCGCGACCGTCGAGCGCTCCACGCCCTCCACCCACGCGGACCGGTTCGAGTGGATGTCGCGGAACCTGTCCCGCCGCGAGCACATCTGCCTGTCCGTCCACCCGCACAACGACCGCGGTACGGCCGTCGCCGCCGCCGAGCTGGCGATCATGGCCGGGGCGGACCGCATCGAGGGCTGCCTGTTCGGGCAGGGCGAGCGCACCGGCAACGTCGACCTGGTGACCCTGGGCATGAACCTGTTCTCCCAGGGCGTCGACCCGCAGATCGACTTCTCGCAGATCGACGAGATCCGCCGCACCGCCGAGTACTGCAACCAGATGCAGATCCACCCGCGCCACCCCTACGCGGGCGACCTGGTCTACACCGCCTTCTCCGGCTCCCACCAGGACGCCATCAAGAAGGGGTTCGAGGCGATGGAGGCCGACGCGGCCGAGCAGGGCAAGACGGTCGACGACATCGAGTGGGCCGTCCCGTACCTGCCCATCGACCCCAAGGACGTCGGCCGCTCCTACGAGGCCGTCATCCGGGTCAACTCGCAGTCCGGCAAGGGCGGTATCACCTATGTCCTGCGGAACGACCACAACCTGGATCTGCCGCGCCGCATGCAGATCGAGTTCTCCAAGACGATTCAGGCCAAGACCGACGCCGACGGCGGCGAGGTCACCCCGGCCCAGATCTGGGCCACCTTCCAGGACGAGTACCTGCCGACGGACGACAACCAGTGGGGCCGGATCGCGCTGCGCACCGCCCAGACGTCCACCACCAGCGAGGGCACCGACGCGCTCACCGTCGAGGCCGTCGTGGACGGCACCGAGACCGTCCTGACCGGCACCGGCAACGGCCCGCTGGCCGCCTTCTTCGACGCCCTGGGCGCCATCGGCATCGACGTACGGCTGCTGGACTACTCCGAGCACACCCTGAGCGAGGGCGCGGCCGCCCAGGCCGCCGCGTACATCGAATGCGCGATCGACGGGAAGGTGCTGTGGGGCGTCGGCGTCGACGCCAACATCGTGCGCGCCTCCCTCAAGGCCGTCGTCTCGGCGGTCAACCGCGCACGGCGGTGAACACCCGCTGATCCTGTCACCCACAAGGGGCCCCGTTCGCCGCATGAGGTGGGCGGGGCCTCGGGTTTGGCCTGTTGTCTCCGTTCGGGGTACTGACGGCGCATCATGGATGTGGCTAGCATCACGTCAACGCGGCAACGTGGCCGAAGCGTTATGGAGGTGTGACGTGGTGCACGCGCGAGCCCGCCGTGACCGGGACCTGTGTGTGGTGGGCGTCCGCACTCTATGGCGGACGGTCGGCGATGGCGAGTTCTTCTGCCCCGACTGCGGAGGCGACCGCAACTACCGCCGCCGCACCGGCCGCCGCCGCATCGTGGTGCTCGGCCTGCCGCTGCTGCCCCGCGGACCGGTCGCTCCCGTCGTCGAATGCGCCGCCTGCGCGGCCCGGTTCGGCACCGAGGTCCTGGACCACCCCACCACCACCCGCTTCTCCGCGATGCTGCGCGACGCCGTGCACACCGTCGCCCTCGCGGTCCTCGCCGCGGGCGGCACCGAGGCCACGGCGGTGCGTCAGGTGGCGGTCGGCGCCGTGCGCGCCGCCGGATTCGCCGACTGCGACGAGGACCAGCTCCTCGCCCTCATCGAAGCCCTCGCCGCCGACACCGGCCGCCTCCCCGGCGCCGCCACCGGCGAGCGCGACGGCCTCGACCCCTGCGGTACGGCGCTCGCCATCGAACTCCACGAGGCCCTGGAACCCCTGGCCCCCCACCTCGCCCCCACCGGCCGCGAAGCGATCCTCCTCCAGGGCGCCCGCATCGCCGTAGCCGACGGCCCCTACCGCCCCGCCGAGCGCGCGGTCCTCGAAACCGTAGGCCGCGCCCTCATGATCTGCCCCGACGACACGGCCCGCCTCCTGGCCGCCACCCGAGCGGCGTTCTGACGTGATCCAGGCGTCCGGCTCCTTACTCCCCGGGGAGTAAGCGACCCGGAGGCGCCACTACCGCAGTAGTGCCCATCTCCCTCGCCGGCGCGACGTTTCGGGTGTGCGGTGCCGGAAGCCTTGGGGCATGCAGACCACATCGCTACGGATACAAAGCGACCCCCGGCAGCCGGGCCCGCCCAACGCGTCCGGCAGACGGCTGCCTTGGGCGGCCATCACCGCCTGGATCCTGGTGCTCCTGGTCGCCGTGCCCTTCGCGGGCAAGCTGAACGACGTCAAGCGCGACACCGCCGTCGACTACCTCCCGGCGGGCGCCGACTCCACCCAGGTCGCCCGGCTCCAGGAGAAGCTGCCCGGCGGCGACACGACCGACCTCGTCCTCGTCTACCACCGCGACGGCGGGCTGACCGCCGCCGACCGCCGGGCGGCCGACGGGCGGGTCGCGGAGGTGGCGGGCCGTCATGAGCTGGTCGGCGGCAGGGCGCCGCGGGCCGTGCCGTCCAAGGACGGCACCACCGTGATGTACCCGATGGCGCTCACCGGGCTGAAGGACGAGAAGGTGCGCGCCGAGGCTGTCAAGGACGTCCGTGCCGAGCTGTCGACCCACCCCGCGGGGCTGTCCGTCCAGGTCGCCGGGCCCGGTGCGCTGGCGGCCGATTCGCAGGAGGTCTTCGCCTCCACCGACGGGACTCTGATGTTCGCGACGGCCGGGATGGTCGCCGTGCTGCTGATCCTGACCTATCGCAGCCCGTTCCTGTGGCTGGTCCCGCTGGTGGTGGTCGGGGTGGCGGCGATGGCGGCCATGGCCATCGTCTACGGCCTGGTCCAGGGCTTCGATCTCGTCGTCACCAGCATGAGTTCGTCGATCATGACAGTGCTGATCTTCGGCGCCGGTACCGACTACGCCCTGCTGATCGTGTCCCGCTACCGCGAGGAACTGCGCCGCCACCGGGCTCCGTACGACGCGATGCGCCAGGCTCTGCGCGGTTGCGGTCCCGCCGTCCTGGCCTCCAGCGGTACCGTCGCCGCCGGGCTGCTGTGTCTGCTCGCCGCCGACCTCAACAGCAGCCGTGGTCTCGGGCCGGTCGGCGCGGTCGGTGTCGTCTGCGCGCTCGCCGCGATGATGACGCTGCTCCCCGCGGTGCTGGTGCTGCTCGGGCGCCGGGTGTTCTGGCCGCTGGTACCCGCGTACGGCAGTGAACCGCGGGCCCGCCGGAGCGTGTTCGCCGCGATGGGCGGCGCGGCCGGACGGCGGCCCGGCCTCGTGCTGCTCGGCGGTACGGCCCTGCTGGGAGCTCTCGCGCTCGGCGCGCTGAACATGCCCGGTGACCTCAAGCAGCAGGACACCTTCACCGACAAGCCCGAGTCCGTGACCGCCGCCCAGACGCTCACCCGCGCTTATCCCGGGGCCGGCACCCAGCCCATCAGCGTCCTCACGCGCTCCTCGCACGCCGCCAAGGTGCTGGACCGGGCCCGTGGCACGGACGGTGTCGAACGGGCGGTGCGCGGCCGCAGCGGCGGCGGCTGGGCCGAGATCGACGTGTTCGCCGAGGACGCCCCGCAGTCGGCGGGCGAACTGGCCACGATCCACTCCCTCCGCTCCGGGCTGGAACGGATCGACGGCGCGGACGCTCTGGTCGGTGGTCCCAGCGCTCAGCAGCTCGATCTCAAGGACACCAACGCCCACGACCGGAAGATCGTCATCCCGTTCGTCCTCGTCGCCGTCCTGCTGATCCTCGCCGCCCTGCTGCGCAGCCTGGTCGCACCGCTGGTCCTGGTCGCCGCCGTGATCGCGGTGTGGGGTGCGGCGATGGGTCTCGGCGGGCTCGTCTTCGAGCCGGTCTTCGACTTCGCCGGTGTCGATCCCGGGCTGCCGCTGCTGTCCTTCGTCTTCCTGGTCGCGCTCGGCGTCGACTACGGCATCTTCCTGATGCACCGCATGCGTGAGGAGTCGCTGCGCGGCGCGCCGGTCGCGGAAGCGGCGCTCACCGCTCTGCGCACCACCGGCGGTGTGATCGCCGCGGCGGGCCTGGTGCTGGCGGCGACCTTCGCGGTCCTCGCGTCGCTGCCCATGGTGATGCTGGTCGAACTGGGCTTTGTGGTCGCGGTCGGTGTCCTGCTCGACACCTTCCTCGTCCGGACGTATCTGGTGACGTCGGCGAGTCTGCTGCTGAAACGGCGGGTCTGGTGGCCCGGCCCCCTCTCCCGCCCCGCAGCGGCGGACGCGGACGCCCGGCCCGAACCGGTCACCCTCGCCCCTGCCGGGAAGTCCTGACCCGTACCGCGGGGAGGCGGGTGCCCGGGTCGGCCGCGCAGGGGACGGCCGGCCCGGGGCCCGCCCCGGTGAGCCCGTACGCGCCTATGGTCGGCCCGGGGCCGATCCCCGAGGATGGAGCCGTGTCCGCACACCCCGTGACCCAGAGCGTGCCCCAGAGCGTGTCCCGGAGCGAGACTCAGAGCGTGTCCCGGAGCGTGACGCGGGGGCTGAGCCGGTTCGTGCACGCCCTGCACAGCGGCCCCCGCCCCGCCGAGACCCGGGCCGAGTCCCGCGCCCGGCGGCGCACCGACGCCGTGATCGCCGGCGCGGTGCTCGCCCTCCAGTGCGCTGTGGCCCTGTTCAACCCTGACCGCAACGGCCACCGCCCCGACGCCCTCGGCTGGGCGCTGCTCTTCGGCAGCGCCGCCGTGCTCATCGGGCGGCGGCACAGCCCGATGGTGGTCACGGCGGCCGTCGTGTTCATCGTCGGTCCGTACCACGCCATGGACAACGTGCACCTCGCCGTCGTCCCCGCCGGGCTCATCGCCGTCTACACGCTCGCCGTCATCGGTCCGCCGCTGCGGTCCTTCCTCACCGTCTCCCTGGTGATCACGTTCATGGTGGTGGTGATGTCCCTGAGCGGCAAGCCGCACGGGGCTGCCGACATGCTGCGCAGCTCCGGCTGGGTGCTGTCGGTCGTGGTGTTCGGCGAGGCGGTGCGTATGCACCGCAAGTACATCGGCGCGATCCTGGAGCGGGCCGAGCGGGCCGAGCGCAGCCGCGAGGAGGAGGCCGCGCGCCGGGTCGCCGAGGAGCGGCTGCGGATCGCGCGCGATCTGCACGATCTGCTGGCCCACAGCATCACCCTCATCGGCGTCCAGACCTCGGTCGCGGCGCACGTCCTGATCGCCGACCCCGACCGCCTCGACCGTGCGGCCATGGCCAAGGCACTCGACGGGATCTCCGGTACCTGCCGCGACGCCCGCGCCGAACTCCGCGCCACCCTCCAGGTGCTGCGGGCGGGCGAGGGCGGCGACGGTGACGACGGGGAAGGCACGGGACCGCTGCCGGGCCTGGCCGGACTCGCCGACCTGGCCGCGGCGGCGGAGGCGGCGGGCGTACGGGTGGAACTCACCGTCGATGTGGACGCGTCGGAGCCGTCCCCGGCCGTCGGCGCCGCCGCGTACCGCATCGTGCAGGAGGCGCTGACGAACGCCGTGCGGCACGCGCCCGGTACCCGCGTACGGATCAGCGTGACGCGGGACGAGTGTGGGCTGTGCGTCGCCGCCGTGGACGACGGCCCACCGGACGGGACCGCCCTTCCCGCCGAACCGGGCCGCCCCCGGGGCTACGGCCTCGTCGGCATGCGCGAGCGCGCCCGCAGCGTGGCGGGCACCCTGACCGCGGGCCCGCGCCCGGACGGCCGCCCCGGCTTCGCCATCACCGCCGCGCTACCGTACGGCAGGGGCGCAGCGGCCCCCTCACGCCCCACGGAGGCCACCGCATGACCACCCCGCAGGACTCGACGCCCGGGGCCGCGACCCCGATCCGCGTTCTGCTCGCCGACGACCAGACCCTGGTCCGCTCCGCCTTCGCCATGCTCGTCGCGTCCGCCCGCGACATGGAGGTGGTCGGCCAGGCGGGCACCGGCAGGCAGGCCGTCGAACTGGCCCGCACCGCCCGGGCCGATCTCGTGGTCATGGACATCCGGATGCCCGACCTCGACGGCATCGAGGCCACGCGCCGCATCGCCGCGGACGAGGACCTCGCCGGGGTCAAGATCCTGATCCTGACCACGTACGACACCGATGAGCACATCGTCGAGGCGCTGCGCGCGGGCGCGTCCGGCTTCCTGGTGAAGGACACCCGGCCGACCGAACTGCTCGACGCGATACGAACGGTGGCGGCGGGAGAGTCGCTGCTCTCACCCGGCCCGACCGCCCGGCTCATCGCCCGCGCCCTCCGCCTCCCGGACGCCCCGCCCCCCGGCACCCCGCCCCCGGCGGCCCTGTCCGCCCTCTCCGAACGCGAACGCCAGGTGCTCGCCCTCGTCGCCCGCGGTCTCAACAACACCGAGGCCGCCCAGGCCCTGGGCCTCTCGCCCCTCACCACGAAGACCCACGTCAGCCGCATCTTCGGCAAACTCGGCGCCCGCGACCGGGCCCAACTGGTCATCGCCGCCTACGAATCGGGCCTGGTCACCCCCTCCGGCCCGTGATCAGCCGCCCCAGGAGGGGGCGTCAGTCCTTACCCCGGGCGCCCCAGTCCTCGCGGTACGCCGTCCAGTCCGCGTCCGTGGCGGCGAAGTCCACGTACAGCGCCACCCCGAAGCGCTTCCGCAGGCGGTCCTCGCGGCCGAGGCCGAGGCGGGTGCCGCGGACGGCGGCGGTGACGGTCTCGGCCCAGGCGTGGTGGCCCCAGTTGTTGGTGTGGTAGCCGGGGAGGCCCATGAGGAGGTCCGTTCCCGGCGGGGTGGCCTCCAGGGCGAGTTCCGTCTGCTGGGCCACGTAGCCGCCGTACAGGCTCTCCAGCGGCATCGACGTGTCGTACGACATGACCGCGATCTGGTCGACCCGCCGCGCCACCTGTCCGAAGAACGCCTGGGACCACCACTTGGGGTGGTTGAAGAAGAAGCCCGCCACCGAGTGCAGCGCGGGCAGCGGGTCGATCTGGTGGGCGGCGACCGAGAGCGGGGCGCGGCGGGCGCGGGTGAGGGCGTGCAGGTCGTCGAGGAGGGTGAGGTAGTCGCGGTCGCCGGAGTGCAGCGGCTCCAGGTCGAAGTGGACGCCGTCGAAGCCCGCGTCGAGGACCTGGCGGGCGGAGCGCACCACGTGGGCCCGGCTGCGCGGGTCGGTGAGCCGCAGCCCGGTCGGGCCCTCGGTGGCCAGGACGTCGCCGAGCCACGCCTGTACCCGTACGCCGGGCAGTTCGCGGTGGACGGCCTTCAGCAGCCACCCGGCGTGCGGGTAGCGCTTCGCGGACAGGGTGCCGTCGTGGTCCAGCGGGCCCGCGTGGACGTACAGGTCGCGGACGCCGGTGCCGCGTATCCGCCGGGCCAGGGCGGCGAGTTCGGCGTCGCCGTTGCGGCCGTCCACCCAGGCGTGGCCGAGCCACACCGCGTCCCGGCCCCGGGTGCGGGTGCCGGGCTCCGGATCGCCCGCGTAGTTCAGCCGCAGCGTGATCCCGGCCGCGAGCAGGGACAGCACCAGGCACCCCACGAGGGCGGCCACGACGCGCTTGGGCCACCTCAGCCGGGGATGCGACCAGCAGCGGACGACGGCGGAGCGGGCCCGGCGGAGCCGGGTGCGGGCGGCGGCCAGGGCCGGGGATATCGGGGGCTTGGTCACGTACGGGAGAGTAGCGAGCGCCGTACGGACGCCTTCGGCCGTACGGCGCGGCTACCGCACCGGGCCTGTCCCGCAGGCCCTGGGGATGCTAGGGGGGCGGCGCGGCGAACATCTCCCGGCACGGCTCCAGCCCCCGCACCTCGACGGGGACGGTGCGCCGCTCCTCCCAGGCCGCGCGGTCCAGCCGCAGTCGCTGGAGCGTCCGCTTCTCGCCCCGTACGGCGACCGTTTCCAGGCCGTCGGGGCGGTAGCCGAGGCGGCGCGAGACGCCGAGCGAGCGCCCGTTCTCCATGAACGCGGCCGACGTCAGGCCGAGCGCCCCCAGCCCGGCGAACGCCAGATGCGCCACGGCCGCGCGCATCTCCGTGCCGAAGCCCTGCCCCTGGTGGGCGGTGCCCAGCCAGGAGCCGGTCTGCGCCTCCCGCGTCACCGCGAAGCCGGTGGCGGTGACGTCCTGCCGTCCGATCACCGTGCCCTCGTGCAGGACGGCGAGGCTCAGCGTCCAGTCCTCGGGTCGCCACTCGGCGATCGTGCGCAGGACGTGCTGGAACGTCGCGCGGCCGCGTTCCTCCGGGGCGGCGTCGGTCCACGGCACGCTGAACGGCATCTCCGCCGGGTCGTGCACCCCGCCCGCGGCGACGGCGGCCAGCTCGTCGGTCAGGGCGATGTCGGGAAGGCGCAGCTCAAGGCGTGGGGTGCGGAGGCGGAGCCCGTAGAGGGGCCAGTGATGGGGGTCCATGGCGAGAGGTTGCCGGAGCCGCGGAGGGCGCGTCGACCCCATTACCGCCGCGGGTTGTCAATCACAGTTGACGTCCGAGGGCGTGTCAACGTACATTGACAGCATGACCGAAGCAACGGATCTCGCCGCGCGCGCCGGCGACCGGGACCCCCGGGTCGGACTGCGCGCCGTCGCCGCGCTGCGCCGGCTGCTGGAGCAGCTGGAGGCCGTACAGGTGCGCAGCGCCCGCGCCAAGGGCTGGTCGTGGCAGGAGATCGCGGCCGAACTGGGCGTCAGCCGCCAGGCCGTTCACAAGAAGCACGGGAGGCGTTGATGTTCGAGAGGTTCACCACCAGTGCCCGCGAGGTCGTCCGCGGGGCCGTCCGGCAGGCGGACGAAACGGGCGGCGCCACGGTCGGCGAGCCCGAGCTGCTGCTCGCGTTGCTGGACCGCGCGGACAGCCCCGCCGCCCACGTCCTGGCCACCCTGGGCGCCACCGCCCGGCGCGGCTCGATCGAACGCGCCCTGGCCGAGGCCCGCCGCCGCGGCGGCATCTCGCCCGCGGACGCGGAGGCGCTGGCGGGGCTCGGCATCGACGTGGACGCGATCGTCTCCCGCGTGGAGGAGAAGCACGGCGTCGGCGCCCTGGCCGCCGCGCCGCGCCGCCGCCGCTCCCGCGGCCGTTTCGCCCCCGAGGCCAAGTCGGTGCTCGAACGGTCGCTGCGGATTGCGCACGGCCGCGGCGACAAGCACATCGGCGACGAACACCTCCTGCTCGCCCTCCTCGCCCGCCCCGGTGTCGCCGCGAACGTCCTCGCCGACCACGACGTGACGTACGTCCGGGCCGAACGGGCCCTCGCCACCCGCGCGCGCTCCGCGTAGCGGCCCCCGCAGGGGCTCCGTACCGCACAAATGGGTTGCCCCGGGCTGGATCCGCCGCGCATCCTGTGCCGATGCTGATCCGACGAGAAACCCCCTCCGACCTCGCCGGCGTACGCGACGTCACGGCGGCAGCGTTCGGCAAGTCGGAGGCCGCGGTCCCGGTCGAGGTCACCCTCCTCGATGAACTCCGCACCTGCGACGCCTGGTTGCCGGCCCTGTCGTTCGTCGCGGCCGACGACCGCGGCGATGTGATCGGCCATGTGGTGTGCACCCGCGGCCACGTCGGACCCGATCTCGCCCTCGGGCTCGGCCCCCTCAGCGTCCACCCCACCCACCAGCGCCGGGGCGTTGGCCTGGCGCTGATGCACGCGATCCTGGGCGCGGCGGACGCGTTCGGCGAGTCACTGGTCGCGCTCCTCGGCAGCCCCGCGTACTACGGCCGCTTCGGCTTCCGCCCCGCGGCCGCGTACGGCATCACGGCCCCCGACCCGGCCTGGGGCGACTACTTCCAGGCCCGCCCCCTGACCGCGTACCAACCCACCCTCAAGGGCCCCTTCGCCTACGCCGAGCCGTTCGACCGCGTCTGAGAGGGCTGGCCCCACCCCCGAGCGGTGGCCCGCCGGATGGGCCACGGGGTGTGCGAGCGGCGATGGTTGCGGGATGACACACCACGAAGAACGAACGGCCAGACCTCTCGAGGGGCGCGCTCTCGCCCGCCGTACGCTGCTGGCCGCCACGGCGGCAACCGGCGCGGGAGTGGCGTGGGGGACCGCGGGGCGGGCCGCCGCGCACGGAAGGAAGCGGGGGGTGGCGCAGGGGGCGGTGGACGCCGAGGTGGCGCGCCTGGAGCGCGAGCTGATCGCGCTGCGGCGGGACCTCCACCGGCACCCCGAGACGCCGGGGCAGGAGCGGCGCACCGCCGGTGTGGTGGCGCGGGAGCTGCGGGCGGCCGGGCTGACCGTTGCCACGGGCGTGGGCGGCCACGGCGTGGTCGGTGTCCTGCGGGGCGTACGTCCGGGCCGGACCGTGGCGTACCGGGCCGACATGGACGCGGTGCCGCCCAAGGACATCATCGGCGGCGGCCCGGCGGCGGCCCACCTCTGCGGGCACGACGTCCACACCACGGTGGCCCTGGGCGTCGCGCGGGTCCTGGCGCACCTGCGCACGCGACTGAGCGGCACGGTGGTGTTCGTCTTCCAGCCCGCCGAGGAGGCCCTGTCCGGGGCCCGCGCGCTGATCGACGCGGGGGTGCTGGAGCGCACCGGCGTCGAGGAGATCCACGCGCTGCACTGCGGACCGTTTCCCGTCGGCCGGTTCGCCGTGACGCCGGGCTACGGGCTGCCCGGCCAGGACACGGCGGAAGTGGCGCTCACGGGACCGGACGCGGCCGATGCCGCCGGGCGCCTGGCCACCGACATCGCCGTGCTCGCCACGGTGGCCCAGCCGCGGACCCCGGCCGACCTGGAGCGGCTGATCGCCGACGCCCAGGTGCCGCACGGGCCGCTGGCCCGCTTCGTGGCCGTCCGGGCCACCGCGCAGGGGGACACGGTGAGCGTGTCCTCCCGCTGCTGGCCGGAGGAGCGGTACGCCGAGGTCCGCGCGGACATCCGCCGACTGGCCGCCGCGTACCCGGGGGCCACGGTCGGCTTTCCCGCCGATCCGTTCCCCGCCATGGTCTGCCCGGAGCCCGACGCCCGCAGGCTCGCCCGCCACCTGCGCCACTCAGTCGGCCGGGACGCGGTGGTCCAGCTGCACGCCGCCTTCCCGCCCTTCAGCGGCGAGGACTTCGCCCTGTACCTGGACCGCGTCCCCGGTACGTATACCTTCCTCGGCGTCCGTGCCCCCGGCGCACCCGTCACCACCGCCTATCCGCACTTTCCCGACTTCGCCCCGGATGAGCGCGCCATCGGCCTTGGCGTACGGACGATGGCGGGCCTGCTCGCGGAGCGCACCGTGGCACAGTCTGATGGGGCTCTCTCCTTCCCAGACTGAGTGGTCGGCCCCGATGGGCCGAAGCTGGAAGGGAAGTGCTGCAGTGCGGTTCACCGGGGGGGCAAAGATGATCGCTGTCAGCGTCTCGCGGTCACGCGCTGCGGCTCGGATACAAAGAAGCGACCATAATGCAAGAACGGGTATCGACCGCAGCTGCAATGCGGTCGATACCCGGCCTGCTTGCTCTAGCGCCTAGCGGTGGCTCAGCAGAGGCCTAACCCGGCGAAGTTGCGCGGAGCGATGGCGACCTTGTGGCTCTGCTGGTCACCCGGATCCATCGTCTGACAAGGACCGTCGACCCCGAAGTCCCACAGGATCTTTACCCGGTAGGTCTTCCTGGGACAGTTGTTCTTGGCGTATGCGGTCTGAGTGAGGACGCCGCTGTTCACCCAGCCCTTCACGCAGGTCGGAGGTGCGCCCTGGGCGCCGGTCTCCGCGGCTGCGGCGGGAGCCACGGCCGTGACACCGGAGAGCGCGATGGTCGCCACGCCGAGGGCGGAGACCCTCTTGACGGTTCGCGAAATACGCATGCGTAAATATCCACTGTTTCAGTAGATTCCCTCGATGGTCAGTTCGAGGTGGATCGACGTGAGTCTTATGGTCTGACGTGTTGTGGGCAAGAGGGTATGAAGGTGCGGTTGGGCTGTGTTGTATGGCTGAGTGGTCGCTGATGAGTGTTCTTGGTCGCATCTCGCCTGGTTGTTTGCGAAATGGAACTCGGTCGTCCGACAGGGGGTTCTCGAGTGACAGTGATGCGGGTCACATTTCTGTCGTGAACCACGCCGGTCGTTCGGGACGACGAGGGGGGTGTGACGGTCGAACGGAGGGGCGCCGATGCCGATGCCGAGCTTTTGGGCGCGGTTGCTGAGGGGGACCGTGAGGCGTTCGAGGAACTCTTCCGGAGGTTCGCCCCTTGGCTCCGGGCTCGTCTGCGGCAGCGTTGTGCTGATCCGGTGCTCGTGGATGAAGTGGTCCAAGATGTCTTCGTCGAGGTCTGGCGGCCTCGTGAGCGCCGTCCGTCCCGTGGTCTCGGCCAAGTGACGGACGTGAGCGGATGGTTATGGCGAGTGGGTTCACGGCGTCTGATCGACGCGCGGCGGGGGCAGGAGCGGCGAGGCCGGTTGCTGGGCCGCCTGACGAGCCTCCCGAGACGTCACGTGGACTCTGCGGAGGAGGAACTCCTCGCCAACCTGGGCGACGATGCCTTGGCCGCCGTGGAGTTGTTGCCGACCGAACTCAAGGCGGTCATCCGGGCGACCGTTCTGGAAGGGCTGACGGTGCAGGAGGCCGCCGAACGGCTGGGGGTACCGACCGGGACGGTCAAGTCCCGAGCGTCACGGGCAAGGCACCGGCTCAGAGAAGACCTGGCGCGATGACCATGACAGTCAGGGCAACGGAGACCGGCGCAGCGAAGGCTGCGCCTCAAGCCGCGGCCACAGGGAGGAGGGGCAGATGACAGAGACGGAACCGGCGACGGCGCAAGAGGGACCGGACCGCAGCTCGGGGCATCTGGACCGTGACTTGCTCCAGGCATACGCGGCGCGACCGCTCCCCCGAGCGGCTGCCGTCCTGATCGAAGGCCATCTGGACAGGTGCCCCACCTGCCGGACGCGGCTCGCCCCGCTGATGGAGGCCGAGACCATGCTCTCCCTCTGGCAGCAGGTAGATCGCGCCACCGACGAGCCGGCCAGGGGGCTGATGGAGCGATGCGCTCTGCGCCTGGGAGTACCGGAGCACACCGCCAGGCTGTGCGCGGCCATGCCCTCGTTGCGCTGGTCCTGGTGGGGCGGCGCGGCCTTGCTCCTCATGGTGGCCGTCGCCATGGCGCGCTGGGCTGACTCGGCATCGGGGCCCCTGCTGTTCTTCGCGCTCGCGCCCGCACTGTCGGCCGTCGGCGTGGCCGCTGTCACCGGTCAGCGCTTCGACCCGGCGTACGTGTGGCTGGCGGTCTCGCCGTTGAGCGGGCTCCGCGTCGTTTTGCTGCGGGCAGCGGTCGTGCAGATGATGATGCTGGTCCTCAGTGCTGTGGGCGCGGCGGGTCTGCCGCTGCCTCTGTCGTGCCTGTTCGGCTGGCTCGTCCCGTCCCTCATGCTCACAGCCGTCTGTCTCGCTCTGTCGAGCCGCATGGACGCCGTTCCGGCCATTGGGCTGACGCTCGGCACCTGGCTGGTGGGTCTCACGATCTCCTACAACCCGGACGTAGTCGCCGGGACACGGCTACTCCTGCCGGAGGTACAACTGGCCATGGCGGCGGTGGCCGTGCTGGCCGCCGCCGCGGTCATAGCGCTGCGCGACGGATTCGACAGGTACGGCAACCAAGGCTGGACGGTCCCCGCCGTGGGCCGAGAGGACTGAGGTGGATGGAACATCAAGCACCGCGAGTTGAGCTGTCGGGTGTGGACGTGCGGTACGGACGCCTGAACGCACTCAGCGACGTGTCCCTTTCCCTGGGACAAGGGGTGACCGGCCTGCTGGGACCCAACGGGGCGGGGAAGACCACGCTGCTGCGCATCCTCGCCACGGCGAGCACCCCGGACGCGGGCACACTGCGGGTACTGGGCCTCGATCCCCTGACAGCCGCGGGCCGTCAGACCGTGCGTCGGCGGCTCGGCTATCTGCCGCAGAACCCGGGCTTCCCTCCGCACTTCACAGCCTTCGAGTTCATTGACTACGTGGGAATCCTCAAGGAGATCAGCGACCGGGGCGCCCGCCGCGACGAGGCCCGCCGGGTACTGGAAGAGGTCGGGCTGACCGCCGACCGCAGTAAACGCATCCGGAAGCTGTCCGGCGGCATGCGCCAGCGCGTCGGTCTCGCAGCCGCCATCGTCGGCAACCCCGAGCTGCTCATCCTCGACGAGCCCACCGTAGGGCTCGACCCCGAGCAACGTCTCCGCTTCCGCGAACTCATCGCCGAACTGGGGGAGGGCAGAACCGTTCTGCTCTCGACGCACCAGACGGAGGATGTCGCCGCCCTGTGCCACAAGGTCGTAGTCCTCGATCACGGCGGCGTGAAGTTCCAGGGCTCCCCCCAGGAACTGGCCTTGCTCGCGCAGGGGCGCGTCTGGAGCAGCGGCGAGCGCGCTTCCACGGCCCTCGCGGCCTGGCGCACTGGCGTCGGCACTTTCCGCAACATCGGCGTCCCTCCGGCGGACGCCACTCTGGTGGAGCCGACCATCGAGGACGGGTACCTGCTGCTGCTCGACGGCGCAAAGGCATCGGCAGGCGCGGCGTGAGCGGAAACCAGGCCAAGGCGCACCAGGCCGAAGAGCGCCGCACCACCGTCATCGCCGACGACTCATCCATCGTCGGCGCCCCCTCTCCCGGTCAGAGCTTCCCCCCGGAACCGGAACCCCGGAGCGCGCGCCACGCCCAGTGGGCGCTCGCGTTATCCGAGTCCGGCCGGGCGCTACGGCATCCAGCTGTCGTGGCCGCTCTCCTTCTCTACGCCGCGCTCTGGGCGTACGAAGCGCTGAGCACAGGACTCGACAGCAGGTACCCGGTGCTGCAGGACGAGGACCGCTATACCCAGATGCCGTTGCTCCTGCTGGCAGCCGGAGCCCTCCTGACGACGCACATGGCGATGACCCGTATGCACCGGCACGGCGCTGAACCCTTGTGCGAGGTGCTCACGCTGCCACCGTGGCGGCAAACCTTGGCGCACCTCGTGGCCATCCTGCCGCTGGCGGTGCTGGCCGCATTCGTGACCCTGTCACGCATCGCCTACTACGCCCTGGCTCCCACCGCGGTCGGCACCCCCTCGCCGGTCGAGCTCGCGACGGGCCCAGCCGTCGTGGTGCTCGCAGGGTGTACCGGTGCGGCGCTCGCCCGTTTCACCACGGCGGTCTCGGCAGGGCCGTTCGCGGTGCTGCTCTTCGGCGCGCTCGTCCTGTGCAGCGCGCTGGAGGTACGCGGCATGAAATGGCTGGGCCCGCTCGGCGTGGAGAGCGAGTTCGCGGCGCCGCTGCCCATGAACCTGAGGGACCGTCCAGCCCTGACACATCTCGTCTATCTGGCCGCGGTGAGCGGGCTCCTGGCGCTGATCGCCCTCGTCCGGGCGGGGCTGCGCACCCTCCCGGCACGCGGAGCGGTGGCCCTCCTGGCGGTGGCCGCCGTCGTGGCAGGAGCCGGACAGTACCGCTCCCCCTCCGAGTCCCTCGACGAACACCGGACCGCGGCGGAGAAGTACCCGGGAGATCAGCAGCGTTGTCGGCGCGACGGCAAGGTCACCTTCTGCGCCTTCCCCGAGTTCCAAGGACGTACGAAGGACTGGCGGCAGGTCACCGACGGCATCCTTCGCAGGGTGCCGGACGACCAGCAGAACGGTCCCTACGCGGTACGTCAGCGGCTGTTCTTCGGGGCCGACCGGGAAGGCGTCACCGGCCGGCCGCCGCTCGAAGCGTGGGCCAAGGACGACGCCCGGCACCACACCCCATCGGCGGTCACCGTCGGCACCCAATGGGGCACCGATGAGATCGGGGGCGACGCCATGCTCTCCTTCGCCGTACGGTTCTCCGCCCGCGTGGTCGTCGACGGCCCCGCCCGGGGCGGCGAAGCAGCTCCGCAAACCCTGTGCCGCGCCCCCGCCGTAACCGTCCTGTGGCTCGCGGCGCAAGCCACCCCTGAGACGGCCGAGGCCCTGCGCTCGCTGGAACAGCGCAGCATCGGCGGTGTCACCCTCTCCACGCTGGGCTCGTCCGACTCCCTTTCCGTCAACGGCCCGGAGGCCCAGGTCGTCCGAGAACTGCTGGATCGGCCCGCGGACGAGGTCGGCGATCGGCTGAAGTCATCCTGGGACACCCTCGTCGACGACCGCACGAGCACCAAGGAGGCCGCCGAACTGATGGGCGCTTCCGTGCCGGAGGACAGCGAGCAGGGATCGGAGGACACCGCATGCGCGGTCAGCTGACTCTGATCAGGGCCCTGGTTCCCCATCTGCTGCGCACCTTGCCCCGCACACCGATGGTGCTGGGAAGCGCGCTTGCCGTCGTGGTCTGTTCGCTGCCGCTCGCCGTTTCCACCCATCCGGCGCCAGGGGACGCAGCGCTGCTCCTCCGCGTGGCCGCGGTGCTGTGCACTGTCCCCGCGGCGTTCGCGCTGGACGACCCGGCGGCTCGTACCACCGCGGTACTGCCCGTGTCTTTGGCAGCGCGGCGGGTCCTGCGGCTGACGCTGACTCTGGCACCGCTCGCCGTGGCGTGGACGGTGTGCGGATTCCTGTTGAGGCCCGCCCTGCGCCCGGACGAGCGGGTGGCCTGGTCGGTGCCGGGACTAGCTCTGGAGGCGGCCGCCCTCGGGGCGGCGACGGTCATGGTGGCCGCGCTCGGCCTCCGCCTCTCCGCAGCAGGCCGAGGCAGCCTGCTCGCCGCGCCGAGCAGCGTGCTGCTGCCGCTGGTCCTCACCCTCACGCCCGCCCGTTCGGTGTTGTTCGCCGCCCCATACGCCGAGGGCTGGGACTCCTCCCGCCGGGGGTGGGCGGTGGCGCTGGTCACGACGGCCGGCGTTACGGCCGTGCTCCTGCGCGAAGGCCGTCCGACCACGCGTCGCTCGTCCACCCGGCACACCCGACCCGGCTCCCCACAGCCCGCCCCTTCTGGAGAATCCCGTGAAGCGATCCATCCGTGACGCCCTGCTCGTCTGCGCCGCACCGCTCCTCGTCCTCGTTGTCGGCCTCACCACCGTCGTGGGCGGGCAGAGCACCACCGACGCCGACGGCCGCACCACCAGCAGTGGTGGCCTTACCGACACTCCGGCGCTGATCGTGTACGCCACCACCCTGGCCACCCTGGCTGTGTCCGTGCTCGTCCTGCGGCGCATCCGCCACCGGCAGGACACCACCTGACACAGCACCGCTAGTCCCGGAACGAGCCGTCCGCCCTGCGCGCATGCCGGGACAGCAGGTGCTTGCACTGGGGGCAGTGCCGCCGGAAGCCCCTCTTGATCAGATAGCTGATGCCGATCGTGCACACGTGCATCAGCCCCACGGCGGCGTTCTCCAGCACCCGCCCCAGCCATGACTTCGTACACCTCTCGCAGTCGCGGCAACCAGCCGCCATGGCACACCTCCGGTGTCGCTTCTGCGCAGGTCAGCAGTGCGCCGACCCGCCCCGTGGCATCCAGTGTGCGCAACCGCTCCCGCCCTGCCGCCCCAACTCCCGCCTCCGGCCCGGGTTGTGACCGGACCAGGCTCGGCCCAGCACAAGGCTGTGAGATCAGCCCAGGGGTGGCCCGTACGGCGTTTGCCATGTCCGTGCGTACCGTCGGGTAGCGGTCACGGGCGGTCGATGCACGGCCCCGGAAACGGCGAGTGTGACCAGCGCCACTAGAGCACGGCGCCCGCATGCTCCCGCCCCGGTTTTCCGCCTCAACTCGCCCCGTAACGCGTGGCGGTCGGCCCTCCGGAACCCCCTCGCCGATCTTCCGCGCCGCCGCCCTGCCATCATGGGTGGGCACCGTCACACGGAGAAGCATCGGCCGTCGCGTGGCCTGTTTGTAGCGTCGTGCCATGGACGACTCGATCACCCCCTCGCACAATCGTGTCCTCGCGCAGAGCGGTGCCGGGAACTGGATGTTCCTCCTGGAGGCCGCCCGGGACATACGCACCACCGGGGCCCTCGCTCCCAGCGGCCGGGCGCTGGCCCACGCGCTGACCGAACCGGTGCGCGCACAGGCGGGGCGGCGGCTGAACGTCCTGGAGGTCGGTGCCGGTACCGGCTCGGTCACCCGCTCCCTCATCCCCCAGTTGCCCGCGGGCAGCCGTCTGGACATCGTCGAGGCCAATCCCCGCTTCACCGACCGGCTGCGCCACCTCGTCCGCACCCACCCCGTCCTGACCGGACAGCCCGGTCAGGCCCGGGTGCACCACGCCTACGTGGAGGAGCTGGACATAGGCCACCGCTACGACGCGATCATCTCGGGCCTGCCCTTCGCCAACTTCGACCCCCACCAGGTGGATGCGATCATGGGCCGGTATCTGGAGCTCCTGCGCCCCGGCGGCCTGCTGACGTACTTCGCCTACTGCGGCACCCGGCCGGCCCGCACCCTGCTGTCCCTGGCCTCCCGCGCCCAGGCGCGGCGGCAGCGGGCCTCCGAGGAGGTGCTGGCCGACTACCAGCGCCACTACGCCACCGGCCGCAGCGCGGTGTGGGCCAACCTGCCCCCGGCCCACGTCTGGCAGCTCCAGCGCCCGGCGGAGCGGGGCCCGGGGGCGAGCCCGACGTCCGCCGGAGCCGCGATCGCCGGGTGATCGCCCGGAGTTGCCAATTCCCCACTGGCAAGGCGTACTTGCCCCACGACGCTCACCGAGCCGGAGCGGCGACTCCGGGATGCGTTCGCGACGGGGGCCGAGGTCGACGTGCGGGACGCCGCGACGGCGGACGAGCCGGAGGAGGACGGTTCCGGCTGGGGTCCCCGGCGCACCGTACGGGCGGAGGTCGTCCGTTCCCTGCTGCTCGGCGGCGCCGACACCCGGCCGGGTGAGACCCCGGTCGTCCACCTCGTCGGCGCCCGGGTGACGGGGCGGCTGAAGCTGGTCTTCTCGGAGGCGTGCTGCGTGCTGCGGCTGGAGAAGTGCTGGTTCGAGGAGCCGCCCCAGCTGTACGGGGCCGCGCTGCACGTCACCGGTTTCGGCGGCTCGTATCTGCCCGGACTCTCGATCAACACCGTGACGGTCGCGGGCAACCTGGACCTGATGAAGACCCGTATCCGGGGCATGGTCAACCTGGCGGGCGCCCGCATCGACGGCAGCCTGCTCCTCCAGGGCGCGCGGCTGTCCAACCCCGGCGGGGTGGCCCTCGACGGCTCGCGGATGGAGGTCGGCAGCGGCATCGTCGGCCGGGAGGGGTTCCGCGCCGAGGGCGAGATACGGCTGCACGAGGCGCGGGTGGGGGAGGCGCTGCGCCTGGAGGGTGCGCACCTCCACCACCCCGGCGGCGACGCCCTGTGCGCCGAGAGCATCCAGGTCGGCTCCCGTATCGACTGCGGCGAGGGCTTCCGCGCCGAGGGCGCGGTCGTGCTGACGAGCGCCACCGCCGGCCGGGCCGTCAGCTTCCGGGGCGCCACGATCCTGCACCCCACCGGGCAGGCGGTGGACGCCCGGCACCTCCAGACCGGGGAACTGGACCTGCGGACCGCACGGGTGGAGGGCACCGTCGATCTGCGCCACGGCCGCCTCGACGTATGGCACCTCCCGCCCGGCACGTCTCCCGCCCCCGTCCACCTCGACGGGCTCACCTACCGGGCGCTGGAGCCGCACCTGCCCGTCGACCGCTGCCTGTCGCTCGTCACGCGCGACCCCGACGGCTACCGCCCCCAGCCGTACCAGCAGCTCGCCGCCACGTACCAGGCCATCGGCCACGACGACGACGCGCGCGCCGTCCTGCTGGCCAGGCAACGCCACCGCCGCGCCACCCAGCGCCCCCTCGGCCGGGTCTGGGGCCATCTGCTCGACGCGACGGTCGGCTACGGCTACCGCCCCTGGCTCGCCGGACTCTGGCTCACCGCCCTCACCCTGCTCGGTACGGCGGTCTTCCGCGCCGCGCACCCGAAACCGGTCAAACCGGGGGAGGGTGCCCCGTTCAGCCCGCTCGTCTACACCCTCGACCTGCTGATCCCCATCGGCGGCCTGGGCCAGCGCAACGCCTGGTACTGGCCGTCGGATCCCGTCCAGTGGCTCGCCTACGCGCTCATCGCGGCGGGCTGGCTGCTGACGACGGCGGTCGTCGCGGGTGTCACGCGGGTGCTGAACCGCAGCTGACGGGCGGGCCGTCGGCCCTGACGGCGGCCCCGGCCGCACAAGCCGACGCCGCCGCGGGCCACCTGCCACCGGGCCGGTTCGACCACCTGTCCCGTTGAGGGACAATGAGGCGCATGAGTCTGTTCCGCGACGACGGCATCGTGCTGCGCACCCAGAAGCTGGGCGAAGCGGACCGGATCATCACCCTGCTCACCCGCAACCACGGCCGCGTCCGCGCCGTGGCCCGCGGGGTGCGCCGTACGAAGTCGAAGTTCGGCGCGCGCCTCGAACCGTTCTCCCATGTGGACGTGCAGTTCTTCGCCCGCGGTGGCGAGCTGATCGGCCGCGGGCTGCCGCTGTGCACACAGAGCGAGACGATCGCTCCGTACGGTGGCGGAATCGTCGCCGACTACGCCCGCTACACCGCGGGTACGGCGATGCTGGAGACGGCGGAGCGGTTCACCGACCATGAGGGCGAGCCCGCCGTGCAGCAGTATCTGCTCCTCGTCGGCGGGCTGCGTACGCTGGCCTCCGGGGAGCACGAGCCGCATCTCATCCTGGACGCGTTCCTGCTCCGCTCACTCGCCGTGAACGGCTACGCACCCAGCTTCGACGACTGCGCGAAGTGCGGGATGCCCGGTCCGAACCGGTTCTTCTCGGTCGGCGCGGGCGGGGTCATCTGCGGAGAGTGCCGGGTGCCCGGAAGCGTCGTACCCTCTGCGGAGTCGCTGACGCTGCTGGGTGCGCTGCTGACCGGGGACTGGGAGACGGCGGACGCATGTGAGCTGCGCCATGCCCGGGAGGGCAGCGGGCTCGTCGCGGCGTACTTGCACTGGCACCTGGAGCGGGGCCTCAGGTCGCTCCGGTACGTAGAGAAATAACACCAAGCACACAGCACACCGCATACGAGGAGACGCGAAGCCATGGCACGACGCGGGATTCTGGGCCGACAGCGGCGCGAGTACCGGGCCCCGGACCCGCACCCGTCCGGCGCCCGCCCGCCGAAGATCCCCGGCGAGCTGGTGCCGAACCACGTGGCCTGCGTGATGGACGGGAACGGCCGCTGGGCCAAGGAGCGCGGGCTGCCGCGTACGGAGGGCCACAAGGTCGGCGAGGGCGTCGTCCTGGACGTGCTCAAGGGCTGCCTGGAGCTCGGCGTCAAGAACCTCTCCCTCTACGCCTTCTCCACCGAGAACTGGAAGCGCTCGCCCGACGAGGTCCGCTTCCTCATGAACTTCAACCGTGACGTCATCCGCCGCCGCCGCGACGAGATGGACGAGATGGGCATCCGCATCCGCTGGGCGGGCCGGATGCCGAAGCTGTGGAAGTCGGTGGCCCAGGAGCTCCAGGTCGCGCAGGAGCAGACCAAGGACAACGACGCCATGACGATGTACTTCTGCATGAACTACGGCGGCCGCGCCGAGATCGCGGACGCGGCGAAGGCACTGGCCGAGGACGTGCGCGCGGGCAAGCTCGACCCGTCGAAGGTGAACGAGAAGACGCTCGCCAAGTACCTCTACTACCCCGACATGCCGGACGTGGACCTGTTCCTGCGCCCCTCGGGCGAGCAGCGCACGTCGAACTACCTGATCTGGCAGAGCGCCTACGCCGAGATGGTCTACCAGGACGTCCTGTGGCCGGATTTCGACCGCCGCGACCTGTGGCGCGCCTGCCTGGAATACGCCTCCCGCGACCGCCGCTTCGGCGGGGCGATCCCGAACGAGGAGCAGTTGAAGAAGGAGGACGGCCCACAGTCGGCATGAGGGCCTTCCGGCAGGTCCGGACCCGGGCCGCTCTGTTCAGTCCCTGGTCCGGCCGCTAGTGTGTCTGCCCAGTAGCGGGTCGCTTTCGCTCCGTGTCGCGCGACAGGATGCCCTGTGGCTCTTCCCCCACCACGGACCACAAGGCCTGGCCGGAATGAGCACTGCTGTCGCACCAAGGACATCGAACATGCAATTCCCCCCGTCCGAGCTGGCGTCCCTGGCCGTTGAGCCGCTGATGACCCGGGATTTCGAGACCCGGCCCGGGTCGGTCTACGCACGGTTGCGGGGCCGGTACGGCCCGGTGGCGCCCGTGGACCTGCACGGGGTCCCGGTGTGGCTGGTTCTCGGCTACCGCGAGGTGTGGGAGGTCCTGCGGGACGAGAGCAAGTGGAAGAAGAACGTCCAGCACTGGCGGTTGCTGCGTGAGGGCCTGGTGCCGTCCGACTGGCCGCATCTGCCCGCCTATCAGGTCAGCCATCTGCTGCTGAGCGACGATCAGGAGCGCAAGGCGACGCGCGCCGCCGTGGACGACGCGCTCGGTCCCTTCCAGGACACCCGGGCGCCACAGTCCTGGGATCTGCACAAGGCCATCTCCCGGCACGCCGACGAGCTGATCACGTTCTTCGCGGACGGCAGCGACAGCGGATGGGTGGACCTGGGCGCACAGTTCGCCCGTCCGCTGCCGCTGATGGTCGTCAACCGGCTGTTCGGCTTCCCGGTCGACCAGGGTGATGACGTCTTCATGGATTCGTGGCGGATGGTGGACGGTGGCCCGGACGCCGGTGCGGCCGTCGGGCGGCTGGTGGCGGCGACGACCGAGCTGGCCGCGTACAAGCGGGAGAACCCGGGCGACGACCTGACCACACGGCTGCTCGCCACCGACCCTCCCCTGACGGTGGAACAGATCGGCCTCGAGCTGTACGCGATCCTCGTCATCGCGTCCGAGCTGGTCAGCCACGCCATCACCAACAGTGTGCTGGAGGTGCTGGACGGAGAGGCGGGGACGCAGGCGGCCCTCATGGCGGGCCCCACCGAAGAACTGGTCAACCGCGTGCACATCGCCTCGCCCCCGTGGGTCAACCTCACCGCCCGCTACCCGGTGGCCGACACCGACCTGGGGGACTTCCGGCTCGCCGCGGGCGACATGGTCGTACCCTCGATCGCCGCCGCGCACGGCGACCCGATGTTCACGACGACCAACAGCTATGAGAGGTCGGTCAGCTCGCGCGCCCATCTGGCCTGGGGCACGGGGCCGCACCAGTGCCCGGGGCGGGAACTCGCGGACATGATCGTGACCACGGCGGTGGGCAGGCTGTTCGAGCGGTGCGACTTCGAACTGGGGCTGCCCGCCGACCAGTTGCCGTGGCGCTCGTCGACGTACGTACGCGGCCTGAAGTCCTTCCCGGTCCGGTTCCGGATGCGCGCGCGGCAGGCCCCGGTGCCACTGTCCCCCGGACTCCCCGTGCCCGCGCCCGCTCCGGCCCCCGGGCTGACCCCACCGTCCCCCGAGCCCGCGGCCGCGCCCGCCCAGCCGGCCCGCCCCCGCTCCGCGCTCTGGCGGTTCCTGGCGAGCCTGCGCCGGGGGTAGGCGGTCACTCTTTACTCGTTGCAGAGCCCACATTGAACGGGCCATGATCACGCCCCCTCTAGGCTGGGGACTTTGCACCACGAAGGCCGGAGGGGGAGACCTGGCATGGGCGACGGCCACGGCAAGGGCGAGGTCCTGGACATCAAGGTGGCGGACATCAAGTCCGTCTCGCCGACGTTCCACCACCAGGCGGTCAAGCTGAGCGAGGCGCTGACCACGCTGATCAACACGCTGGACGGCTATGGCGAGCCGTGGGGGGACGACAAGCCGGGCAAGGACTTCGCGAAGCACTACAAGCCGAACCAGAAGCACATCGAGTCGGCGACCGGCGTCCTCGTCCTCGGCCTGACCAGCATCCACGAGGCGATGCAGGACATGGCCGACGGCCACGTGGACAACGACAAGCTGATCGAGGGCATGTTCACCAAGGCGAAGAACGCGCCTGGCAGGGACGGCCACAAGTGAGCTTCGGGAGCGAGGTCGAGGAGAAGGCCAAGGCGCTTCTGCTGAAGCTCGGCATGTGGTGGCCGGACGCCAACTCCGGCACCCTGCGCCACGCGGCCGACGCCTGGCGCACCTTCGCCGACAGCGTGGACGACGTGCGAGCCGCGTCCAACAAGGCGGCCACGACCCTCATCCACAACAACAAGGGCGAGGCGATCGACGCCTTCGAGACCTTCTGGGAGCGCTACGCCAAGGGCAAGGACGAGGGCTGGCTGAGCGACCTCGCCAAGTCCGCCCGCAGCATGGCCAAGGCGTTGGACACCTTCGCCGACAAGGTCGATGAGGCGATCGAGGCGCTGTGGACGCAGATCAGCATCGATGCCGTGGCGATCGTCGGCGGCGGGCTGCTGACCCTGGTGACCGGGGGCACGTCCGACGCGGTCGCCGCGGAGATCGTCGCGATGGCGGCGGGCCTGGGTGTCGCGGTCGAGGGGGCGGTGGCGACCATCGCCGCGGAGATGCTGGTCGGTGCGGCCTTCACCAGCATTCTCTCGGTGACCGTGGACGTCGCCGTCGCCCAGCCCGTGAAGATCGCCCTGGGCCAGCAGAACGGCTTCAGCCTGGACGAGGTGAACGCCGCCGCCAAGGACGGCATGATCTACGGCGGCCTCTTCGGTGCCGGAGCGGGCGTGCTCAAGCCCGGCGTCCTCCCCAAGACCGGCGGCGTCCCCGGCCTGCTGAAGCCGCCCGGTATCCGCCCCAACCTCATCGAGAAGGGCCCCGCCGGCCGCTCCACCAAGGAGACTCCGAAGGTCGGCGAACCCATCGACATCGCGACCGGCGCGATGCTGATGGAGCAGACCGACCTGACCCTGCCGGGGTCCCTGCCGCTGGTCTTCGAACGCACCCACCTCTCCTCCTACCGGGGCGGCACCAGCTTCGGCCCGACCTGGACCTGTCTGCTGGACGAGCGCATCCAACTCGACTCCGAGGGCGTCGTCTTCGCCGCCGCCGACGGCATGCGGCTCGTGTACCCGGTGCCGGAGCCCGACGTTCCCACCCTGCCGGAGAAGGGCGCCCGCTGGCCGCTGGAATGGGACGGGAAGCCGGACGGCGTCATGACCGTCACCGATCCGCAGACCGGCGTCGTGCGGACCTTCACCCGCCCGGCCCCGACGGAGGAGTCCGGCGCCGTCCACCTGTGGCTGGACAGCCTCCAGGACCGCAACGGCGCCCGCATCGACATCGAACGCGCCCTGTCCGGCAACCCTCTCGCGCTCCGCCACTCCGGCGGCTACTACGTGGCCATCGACACCGACGAGCACCGGCGCGTCACCGCCCTGCGCCTGCTCGACGAGGCGCCCTCGATCTACGAGCCCCAGGGCCGCGACGGTGCCGGCACGATGGTGATGCGCTACGCGTACGACGAGGCCGGAAACCTCGCCGAGGTCATCAACTCCAGCAACCAGCCGATGCGCTACACCTACGACGCGCAGGGCCGGGTCGCGTCCTGGACCGACCGCAACGGCACGTCGTTCGCGTACGTCTACGGCCCGGACGGCCGGGTGATCCGCACCGAGGGCAGCGACGGCGTCTACAACGGCGCCCTCGAATACGACGACGACGCGCGCACGACCATCTACACCGACTCCCTCGGCCACCGCACCACCTACCGCTACAACAGCGACGGCCAGGTCATCGAGGAGACCGATCCCCTCGGCCACACCACCCTCACCACGTGGAACACCCGGGGCGACCGCCGTCTCTCGGTCACCGACCCCCTGGGCCACACCACCCGCTACGCCTACGACGAGGACGGCAACCTCGCCGCCGTCACCCTCCCCGACGGCAGCGAGGCCCGGGCCACGTACAACGACCTCTGCCTGCCCGTGGAGGTCACCGAACCGGGCGGCACCACGTGGCGCCATGCCTACGATGGGGTCGGCAATCTCACCGCCACCACGGACCCCGCCGGAGCGACGACCCACTATGCCTACAACGATCACGGGCATCTCGCCCGGATAACCGACGCGCTGGGTCATACCCGCCGCATCACCTGCGACGCGGCCGGGCTTCCGGCCGCTGTCACCGATCCGCTGGGTCACACCACCACGGTCCGCCGCGATGCCTTCGGCCTCATCACCGAGGCCACCGGCCCCCTTGGCGACACCACCCGCACCCAGTGGACCACCGAGGGCAGACCGAGCCGCCGCGAGCACCCTGATGGCACCACCGAGAGCTGGGCCTGGGACGGCGAGGGCAACCTCCTCACCCACACCGATCCGGTAGGCAACACCACCCGCCAGACCACGACCCACTTCGACGTCCCGGTGTCCCGTACCAACCCCGACGGCACCAGCTATGCCTTCGCGTACGACACCGAGTTGAGGCTGACCCAGGTCACCAATCCACAGGGTCTGACCTGGACGTACACGTACGATGCGGCGGGCCGTCTCACCGCCGAGACCGACTTCAACGGCCGCACCCTCACCTACACCCACGACGCCGCCGGAGACCTGCTGACCCGCACCAACGGTGCGGACGAGACGCTCCACTTCACCCGCGACGCGCTGGGCCGCACTGTCGAACAGCGCAACGGGGCAGGTGAGACCCTCACATACGCCTATGACGCCTTGGGCGGTCTGATCCACGCGGCCAACGCCGACGCCGAGGTCAGCATCGAGCGTGATGCCCTGGGACGTGTCCTGTCCGAAACGGTCAATGGCAGGACCACGCAGTACGCATACGACCTCCTGGGACAACGCACCGAGCGCACGACTCCGAGTGGTCTGCGCTCCACCTGGACGTACGACGCGGCAGGCCGCCCCGCCTGCGTCGACAATGGGGCAGGAGCGCTGTCCTTCGCGTACGACGCGGCAGGGCGCGAAACGGAACGCCGTCTGGACGACGGGGTGTCCCTCGCCCAGACCTGGGACAAGGCCAACCGCCTTACCACCCAGACCCTCACCCGGGGTCCGGAGGCCGCCGACCACCTCCTCCAGCACCGTGCCTACGCGTACCGTGCCGACGGCTACCTGACTGAGATCCGCGAACTCACCTCCGGCACCCGCCGTTTCGACCTCGACCCGGTCGGCCGGGTCACCGCCGTCCATGCCCACGGCTGGACCGAGACGTACGCGTACGACACGGCGGGCAACCTCACCCACGCCACGGCACCGGACCACGAAACCCCCGGCGACCGCGCCTTCACCGGCACGATCCTCCACCGCGCGGGCCGCACCACCTACGAACACGACGCCCAGGGCCGCCTGACCCGCCGTACCCGAAAACTCCTCAACGGCCAGACCCGTACCTGGACCTACACCTGGAACGCCGAGGACCGTCTCACCGACGCCACCACGCCGGATGGCGAACACTGGCACTACGCGTACGACCCCCTCGGCCGCCGCATATCCAAACACCGCCTCGCGGAGGACGGCACGACCGCCGATTCGGTGATTTTCATCTGGGAGGACACCCGCTTGGCGGAACAGGCCACTCCCAACGGCATGCACACCACCTGGGACTACGCCCCCGGCACCCACCGCCCCGTCGCTCAGACGAATCACCGAACGCCGACTCACCAGCCGGGCGAATCCCTCATCTCGAAATTCGAGGGCGGCCCCGAGGCCAAAACCCGCTTCCACGCCATCATCACCGACCTGGTCGGCACCCCGACCGAGCTGGTCACCGCGGATGGCGCCCTGGCCTGGCAACACCGCACCACCCTCTGGGGCACCCACCTCCCCACCCCACCCGCCGCCCTGGACTGCCCCCTCCGCTTCCCTGGCCAATACGCCGATCCCGAAACGGGCCTGTACTACAACTACTTCCGCCACTACGACCCCGAAACCGCCCGCTACGTCACCCCCGACCCTCTCGGCCTTGAACCCGCCCCCAACCACCATGTCTACGTGCATAATCCCCATGCGGAGATCGACCCCCTGGGGCTAAAGGGCAAGGGCTGCAAGCCGAGCGTCTCCCCGGTGGCGTCGGACTGGGCGACCAAGGGGGCACATGTCCATGTAGGGAAGGACGAGGTCCGCGTCTACATCGACAAGGACGGAAAGGTCGCCGGAGAGCCAATCCGGCTCAAGTCGACCGGTTGGGCATCCGACAAGAGTGTGAAGACAGCTGTGGACGCCGTTAACAACGACGCGAAGCTTCGTGCCGATCTGCTGGCGAAGGCGAAATCGGCGAAGGAGCACATGGACGACCACAACTGGGGGAACAAACAGAATCGTTCCGAGGAAATGCAGAAACTCATTGACTTTCTGGAGGGCTGATCACGTGCACGGAATTTCCTTCTTGGTGGGTCTCGTCGCCACTGGTCGACTTCACAGCATCGGCCCCGGAGCCTCGATCGAAGAGGTCGATCAGGCAGTGAAGGCCGACTTCATCGAAGTCGAGGATGTAGAATACGGAACGCTACGCAGGGACTACGGGTTCGTGGAACTCTACTTCTCCGGTGGTACGGGTGAGTGGGTCATGACCAGCGGCATGATCGAACTTCATCGGCTGGCGGCCGATGACGAGGGTATGGCGGCCGAATGGCATCGGGATATGGGTGTTGAATTTCCCGAGTACTGTTCCTGGAGTGAGCTGCGAGAAGAGTTGTCCCAAACCCCCGATGCACCTACTTTCGAGCTTCGCTATCAAGGCGGTTACCTCGAATACCGGGCCCCAGAGACGAATGTCTCCGTGATGGTTGTGGGCGATCAGATGGATCGCGATGACTGCCCGGGCCGGGGTGACATTTTCAGCGTGAGCTTCGGTTGATGAAGCTCAGTGAGGCGCTGACCACCTGATCAGGACGCCGCGACCACCCCACCCGCCGCCCGACTGTTCCCTCCGATTCCCTGGCCAATACGCCGACCCCGAAACGGGCCTGTACTACAACTACTTCCGCCACTACGACCCCGAGACTGCCCGCTAGGTGACCCCCGACCCTCTCGGCCTCGAACCCGCACCCAACCCGGCGACCTACGTCCGTAATCCCCCACACCTGGGTGAATCGACTCGGGCCAGCTGGCTGCCGGGCCACGAAGGCAGCCAACAAGGTTCTCGGGAACGCGCAAAACGGAGTCAGAATCATGAGAGAGACGATTCTGCGCCGTTGGGCCGGCATTGCCGTCATCCGCCATCGGAGTCCGCACGACGCGAGGGACGGTTGGGTTATCGTTTCTGGCCTGGGACCATGGACAGCGTGGACATGAATGGGAAGCGAGCGGTTGAGGACCTCCTTCGCTGGCGCGGCACACTGGCCGACCTCATCCACGCGGTGCGGGACGAAGACGCGTCACCGGTCGGCATCCTCGACCGCGCCACCGTCGCGGCCGCGTTGGAAAAGGTCGCGGAGGGCTTGGCCGAGCCCGGCGAACTCTCCCTCTGGGCTCACACCGTGCACTTTCACGAAGACGTGGAGTTCGAAGAGGGGTACGAGGACCTGCTGACGCAGTTCCTGTTCGAGATCTCAACGCCTGAGCTGTTCGAAGCCGTCACGCCCGACCTCTGCTACCGCTGGCTGGGCAGATTCCGCACGTCCCTGGCGACATCGGCGGCCGACGAGGCTGGGAGGTCGGTCTGAGACCGACTTCACATACGACGGCCGCCGTAGGGTCCTGGACCTCACCGTGGTACGGGCGTATTGGCCCGGGGCTACCCCCACGACCCGCTTGAAGTGGCGCGTCAGGTGCGACTGGTCGTAGAGGCCCACCGCGGTGGCGACATCCCCCGGGGGACGGCCGTCAAGGAGGAGGCGGCGGGCCAGGTCGATGCGGCGGGAGGTTACGTATTGGTGCGGGGCGATGCCGTACGCGGTGCTGAAGGCGCGTACGAGGTGGGTGGGGTGGGCGTGGAGGAGGCGGGCGGCCTCTTGCAGGGTGGGGGCTTCGACGTAGCGCTCGTCGAGGAGGTCCCGCAGGTCCTGGGCGATGCCGCGGTCGGGCATCGCGTCGGCGGCGGTCGGCCCGGGGCGCAGGTGCTCGCGGAGGCGCTGGCTGATGAGGGCCAGGCGGCTTTCCGCCTCGAGTTCGTCGCCCGGGGTGGCGAGGGCGGCGTGCAACTGTGCGATGCGTCGGCGCAGGAGGGGGTCGGTGAGGTCCGGGCCGTCGACCGCCGGACCGATGTAGCTCGCGTCCAGCTGGGTCATGTCGAGGTAGATCACCCGCTTGCGGAAGCCGTGGGCGGTGGCGGGTGAGCCGTTGTGCGGGACCTGCGGCGGGAGCAGGCTGACGGTGTCGTTCGGGGTGCCGCGCTCGTGGCGGTCCAGGTCGTAACGGACGGCGCCGTCGTCGACGATCAGCAGGGTCCAGGCGTCGTGGACGTGCATGGGGTACGCGTGCTCGGTGAAGTGGGCGTGGAAGACCTCGCTGACGCCCGGGACCGACGGGCGCCAGGCAGAGATTTCCTGTCGGGACGCCATGCAAAGAACGTACAAGACGACGAGGGCCCGCAGCCGTCAGTCTCGAAGCATGAGAACGAGTGAGGAGAACGGGGCGGAGAGCGCCCCCGTTCGGTTCGACACGAAGATCGCCGTACTGCTGCGCGACGACTTGGAGACCTGGCAGCGGCTGAATGTGACCGCGTTCCTCGTCAGCGGGCTCGGTACCACGGAACCCGAGGTGATCGGCGAGCCGTACGCGGACGCCGACGGGACCGCGTATCTGCCGATGTTCCGCCAGCCCGTGCTGGTCTTCGAGGGGACGAAGGAGACGCTGACGACCGCGCACGGGCGTGCGCTGTCCCGCGCGCTGCCGCGGGCCGTGTTCACCTCGGATCTGTTCGGCACGGGCAACGACCGGGACAACCGGGCGGCCGTACGGGCGGTGGGCACCGACCAGCTCGACCTGGTGGGGCTGGCCGTCTACGGGCCGCGCAACGCGGTGGACAAGGTTCTCAAGGGTGCGCGGATGCATCACTGAGCGGGGCGGGGCCCGCCCCCGTCGCTAGCCTGAGGATCATGGAATTCGCGAGGGCTGCATGGGACCCGGAGCTGCATGGGTTCCGGGTCGATCCGTCCGCCTATCTGGCGGAGCTGCCGCGGCTGCGGGCGGCTCTGCCGCCCGGGGCGTGGGCGTTCGCTTCCGATGAGGGGCATTACCGCCTCGGGAGCGGCACCAGGTGTGTGAAGGACCTGGGGCTGGCCGGGGTCGACATCCCCGGGGGCAAGGACAGCGGGCTGACGCTCACCTTCGTGCCGAACAGGTGGAAGCACGACGCGGGGCTGCGCATCCGCTACACCGGCGTACGGCACTTTTCGATCACGTACGAGCACGCCATCGACTGGATGGAGACGGACACGGTCCTGCTCGACGAGATCCTTCCGCATGACGCCGGATGCAGCCATGAGATCGTCCTGACCGATGCGGTGATCGTCGTGCACTGCCGGGATCTGGCAGCCGTCTGGGGCGGCGTGGGATCCTCTGGGAGTGAATCTGGATGACCTGGTCCGGTTGCGGCGGGCGCGGGACCGGATGGACCGGGACTACGCGCAGCCGCTGGACGTGCCGGCGCTGGCGCGCGGGGCGCTGATGTCGACGGGGCACTTCGCGCGGAGCTTCCGCGAGGCCTTCGGGGAGACGCCGTACAGCTATCTGATGACGCGCAGGATCGAGCGGGCGAAGGCGTTGCTGCGGCGGGGGGACCTGTCGGTGACGGAGGTCTGCTTCGCGGTCGGGTGTACGTCGCTGGGGTCGTTCAGCTCGCGGTTCACGGAGCTGGTGGGGGAGAGCCCGAGCGCGTACCGGGCGCGCGATCATGAGCACGGTGCGGAGATTCCGGCGTGTGTCGCCAAGGTCTTCACCAGACCGGTCAGGAATGGAGAAGCGAAGCCCGCTTCCCGGCCGTAGCGTGACAGACATGAACAACAACATCACGCTTTCGACCTGCTTCATCGCCGTCGACGACCATGACAAAGCGCTCGAGTTCTACCGCGACATCCTGGGCCTGGAGGTGCGCCAGGACGTCGGTTTCGAGGGAATGCGCTGGGTGACCGTCGGCTCGCCGTCGCAGCCGGACGTCAACATCGTCCTCGAACCGCCCGCCGCGAACCCCAACGCCTCGCCCGCCGACAAGCAGGCCATGGCGGAACTGCTCGCCAAGGGCATGCTGCGCGGGGTCCTCTTCGCCACCGACGACGTCGACGCCACGTTCGAGCACATCCGGGCGGCGGGCGGCGAGGTGTTGCAGGAGCCGATCGACCAGCCGTACGGCGTGCGCGACTGCGCTTTCCGCGATCCGGCGGGGAACCTGCTGCGGTTCAACCAGCCGAAGCGATAGCGGATAGCCGCGACAGCCGTCAGCCGGTCGCGGGGGCCGCGCAGTCGCCGCAGGTGCCGAAGATCTCGATCGTGTGGGCGACGTCCACGAAACCGTGCTCGGCGGCGATCGCGTCGGCCCACTTCTCGACCGCCGGGCCTTCGACCTCGACCGCCTTGCCGCAGGAGCGGCAGACGAGGTGGTGGTGGTGCTCCTCGCTGTTGCAGCGGCGGTAGACGGCCTCGCCCTCGGTGGTGCGCAGGACGTCGACCTCGCCGGCGTCGGCGAGGGACTGGAGGGTGCGGTAGACGGTGGTCAGGCCGACCGAGTCGCCCCGGTGCTTGAGCATGTCGTGAAGCTCCTGCGCACTGCGGAACTCGTCCACCTCGTCCAGCGCTGCCGCCACCGCCGCGCGCTGCCTGGTGGACCGGCCGCGTACTGGGGGACCCGCGGTCGCCACAGTTGCCTCCTCAACCTCGCTTGCCCGTAGCGCTCTGTCTGCTTGGCCATTGTGCCAGCTAACGGATCCGCTACGGACGAGCTGTGGATGACTCCGTGCTACACGAGCACATCGTCCTTCAGGGTGCACCGCCCCTCGGCCGCCGCCGCGGACCGCCCGGCGCGTTGGGTGGCCCGGCGTTTGGCCAGGGGCGCGGCGAGCGCGGTGATGACGGCGAAGACGCCGATGGCGAGGACGACGATGCTCGCGCCGGGCGGCACGTTCTTGTAGAAGGAGAAGACCGTGCCGGACAGGGTGACCACGACGCCGATGCCGACCGCCAGCGCCAGCGTCATCGCGAAGCCGCGGGTGGCCTGCTGGGCGGCGGCGACCGGGACCACCATGAGGGCGCTGACCAGCAGCAGGCCGACGACGCGCATGGCGACGGTGACGGTGACCGCCGCGGTGACGGCCAGCAGCAGGTTGAGCGTACGGACCGGCAGCCCGGTGACCCGGGCGAACTCCTCGTCCTGGCAGACCGCGAACAGCTGCCGCCGCAGCCCGAGCGTGATCAGTACGACGAACGCGGCGAGCAGGCTGATCACGACCACGTCCTGCTGCGACACGGTGGTGATCGAGCCGAAGAGGTACGTGGTGAGGTTGGCGTTGGAGCCGGTCGGCGAGAGGTTGATCAGCAGGACGCCGCCCGCCATGCCGCCGTAGAAGAGCATCGCGAGCGCGAGGTCGCCGCGGGTCTTGCCGTACCAGCGGATCAGCTCCATCAGGACGGCGCCGAGGGCGGAGACGAGGATGGCGGTCCAGACCGGGTTGGTGCCGGTCAGGAAGCCGAGCGCGACCCCGGTGAGCGCGACGTGGCCGATGCCGTCGCCCATGATCGCTTGGCGGCGCTGGACGAGGTAGATGCCGACGGCGGGGGCGGTGACGCCGACGAGGACGGCAGCGAGCAGGGCCCGCTGCATAAAGGCGTAGTCGAGGACTTCCAGCATGTCAGGTCAGCAACCCTGTCCGGATCGGTTCGGCGTCGGGCGCCGCGTGGGGGTGGACGTGATCGTGGCCGGGCAGCGCATGCTGGCCGACGGCCTTGGGCGGCGGGCCGTCGTGGACGACACAGCCGTCGCGGAGCACCACCGCGCGGTCGATCAGCGGCTCCAGCGGGCCCAGCTCATGGAGGACGAGGAGGACGGTGGTCCCCGCGGCGACCTGTTCGCGCAGCGTCCCGGCGAGGATCTCCTGGCTGGCCAGGTCGACCCCGGCCATCGGCTCGTCCATGATCAGCAGTTCGGGTTCACCGGCCAGCGCACGGGCGATCAGCACCCGCTGGTGCTGGCCGCCGGAGAGCGCGCCGACCGGGTCGCGGGCGCGGTCGGCCATGCCGACCAGCTCCAGGGCACGGCGGACGGCCGCCCGGTCCGCCTTGCGCGGCGGCCCGAACCGGCGGCGGGCCAGCCGCCCGGCCGAGACGACCTCGCGGACGGTCGCGGGGACGCCGCTGGCCGCGGTCGTCCGCTGCGGTACGTAGCCGACGCGGGCCCAGTCGCGGAACCGGCGCCCGGGGGTGCCGAACAGTGCCAGCTCGCCCCCGGTCAGCGGCACCTGGCCGACGACGGCGCGTACGGCGGTCGACTTGCCCGAGCCGTTCGCGCCGAGCAGCGCGACGACCTCGCCGCGGCCCACGGCCAGGTCGACGCCGCGCAGGACCGGGCGCCCGCCGAGGGAGGCGGTGGCGCCGCGCAGGGATATGACCGGGTCGGCGTCGCCCGCCGTCGCGGCGTGCTCGGTCGCCGCCCCGCGCTGGGCCGCTTTCTCGCGTTCCGCCGGTTCGCCGGGCCGTGCGCTGCCGCCGGGTTCCTTGGCCATGGATTCCTCCGTCGTTTCGCGCGTATCGGGCGTATCGCGCGTCATCCCGCGCCGAGCGCCTTGCGCAGGGCCGTCAGGTTCGACCGCATGACCTCGAAGTAGTCGCGGCCCTTGGACTTGTCGCCGATCCCCTCGATGGGGTCGAGGACGTCCGTCTTCAGATGGAGATCGCCCGCCAGGGTCTTCGCCGTCTTGTCGCTCACCAGCGTCTCGAAGAAGACGGTGTTGACCTTGTCCTTCTTGGCGGTCGTGTGCAGCCCCCGCATCCGCGCCGGGCTCGGCTCGGATTCCGGGTCGAGCCCGGAGATGGCCTCCTGGCGCAGCCCGTAGCGCTCGGAGAGGTAGCCGAACGCGGCGTGGGTGGTGATGAAGGTATCCGTGCTGCGGCCCTTCAATCCGCTCTTGAAGTCGTCATTGAGGGCGCCGAGCTGCTTCACCAGGGCGGCGGTGTTCTTCTTGTACGCGGCGGCGTGGTCGGGGTCCGCCTTCTGCAACGCCTTGCCGACGCCCTCGGCGACCTGGGCGTAGCGCACCGGGTCCAGCCAGATGTGCGGATCGGTGGCGGCGTCGCCCTCATGGGCCTTGTGCGCCTCGTGGCCGTGCCCGTGGCCTTCCTCGCCCTCCACCTCCGTCCCGTGGTCCTCCAGGGTGGTGTACGAGGCGGCGTCGGCGACGTGTCGCGGCTTGGCCTGGCCGACGGCCCGGTCGACGGACGGCTGGAGCCCCTTGAGGTAGACCACCAGACCGGCCTCGCTGAGCTGGGCCGTCTGCCGGGGGCTTATCTCCAGGTCGTGCGGTTCGACGCCGGGCTTGGTCAGGGTGGAGACATGAACATGGTTCCCCCCGATGCGCTGGGCGAGGAACTGCATCGGATAGAACGACGCGACCACGTCGAGCTTGCCGTCCGTCCTTCCGTCCCCGGTGTTGGAGGAGCAGGCTGTGAGGGTGGTCAAGCCCATCGCGGCGGCCCCGACGAGGGCTGCTGCGGGGGAGAGGCGGCGTATGTTCATGACTCTCATTTTCAACAAAATTGGAAACGGTTGTCAACAAGGGTCTTGTTCTTGATCATTTCCGGTATCGATTTGATCCGGGGGGTGCCGCCGCCGGTAACCTGAAGCATTCGCTTCGCGTCCTCCAATGTCGTCATCAATGAAGAGAGCACCGTGGCCGCCGACAAGATCGACACCATCGTCAGCCTGAGCAAGCGCCGTGGCTTCGTCTATCCGTGCAGCGAGATCTACGGCGGCCAGCGCGCCGCCTGGGACTACGGACCGCTCGGCGTGGAGCTGAAGGAGAACATCAAGCGCCAGTGGTGGCGTTCCATGGTCACTTCGCGCGACGACGTCGTCGGACTCGACTCGTCCGTGATCCTCGCCCGTGAGGTCTGGGAGGCGTCCGGCCACGTCGCCACCTTCACGGACCCGCTGACCGAGTGCACCTCCTGCCACAAGCGGTTCCGCGCGGACCACCTGGAGGAGGCCTACGAGGCCAAGCACGGCAAGCTGCCCGAGAACGGCATGGCCGACCTCAACTGTCCGCACTGCGGCAACAAGGGCAGCTTCACCGAGCCCAAGCAGTTCTCCGGGCTGCTCTCCACCCACCTCGGCCCGACCCAGGACTCCGGCTCGGTCGCGTACCTGCGCCCCGAGACCGCCCAGGGCATCTTCACCAACTTCCTCGCCGTGCAGCAGACCTCGCGCCGCAAGCCGCCGTTCGGCATCGCGCAGGTCGGCAAGTCCTTCCGGAACGAGATCACGCCGGGCAACTTCATCTTCCGCACCCGTGAGTTCGAGCAGATGGAGATGGAGTTCTTCGTCAAGCCGGGTGAGGACGAGACCTGGCACGAGTACTGGATGGAGCAGCGCTACAACTGGTACCGGGACCTCGGCCTCCAGGAAGCCAACATCCGTTGGTTCGAGCACCCGAAGGAGAAGCTCTCCCACTACTCGAAGCGCACCGCCGACATCGAGTACCGCTTCAACTTCGGCGGCTCCGAGTGGGGTGAGCTGGAGGGCGTGGCCAACCGCACCGACTACGACCTCAAGGCGCACTCCGCGGCGTCCGGCCAGGACCTGTCGTACTTCGACCAGGAGGCCGGCGAGCGCTGGACCCCGTACGTCATCGAGCCGGCGGCGGGCGTCGGCCGCGCCATGCTGGCCTTCATGCTCGACGCGTACATCGAGGACGAGGCGCCCAACGCCAAGGGCAAGCTGGAGAAGCGCACCGTGATGCGGCTCGACCCGCGGCTCGCCCCGGTCAAGGTCGCGGTGCTGCCGCTGTCCCGCAACCCGCAGCTGTCCCCGAAGGCCAAGGGGCTCGCGGCGGACCTGCGCAAGCACTGGAACATCGAGTTCGACGACGCGGGCGCCATCGGCCGCCGCTACCGCCGTCAGGACGAGATCGGCACGCCCTTCTGCGTCACCGTCGACTTCGACACGCTCGACGACAACGCGGTGACCGTGCGCGAGCGCGACACGATGAAGCAGGAGCGGGTCTCCCTCGACCAGATCCAGTCGTACCTGGGCGGCCGACTGATCGGCTGCTGACCAGCGCGTACGACAGGGCGCACAGCACGAGGACGGGCTCCGGCACCGCGGATAGAATGCCGCGGCGCCGGAGCCCGTCGTCGGCTTGGCAGGTTCGGTTCGGCAGGGGTTCGGCAGGAACGGGGGTTCACCAACCATGCGAGGCGTGACGCATCACATCACGGCCACCAGCGAGGACGGCACCGTCTTCGAGGTCAGCTATGGCTACGGCCGGGGACAGCGGCGGCTCCTCGGCTGCCTGCACTGTGACTGGCAGGAACAGATCACCTACGGCGGCGCCCGCCACAAGGGCCTCGACCACCTCGCCCAGGCCCACGGCGCCCTCGGCTCCCCTCGCATGACGGCCGACGCGGCCGCCCGCCGCCAAGCCCTCCTGATCATGTTCGCGTGCTTCGCGGTGGCAGCGGTGATGCTGTGGTGGGCGGCGTCCCAGGGCTGACCCGCGGGGTGTGAGGGCTGACCGGCGGCGTGCCCCGACGCGGGGCGCCCAGCGCGAGCGCCGCGCACACCGCGGCCAGCGGCAGCTCCGCGCCCAGCGCCATCGCCAGGGCACCGGCCAGCTCCCCGCCCGAAGCGGCCGTCACCGTGTCGAACCACGCGTCCACCACCAGCAGCGTGCCGGTGGCAGCCGCGGTGACGCGGTGGCGGTCGTCCCCGCGCATGCGCAGGACGGCGGTGGAGAGCAGCCCGAGCGACTCGAGCGCGTCCAGGCCCACCCAGGCGAGGTTCCAGTGGCTGACCTGGGTCGTGGACGGAAGCGTCCGCGCCAGTACGTACAGCCAGGGGACCAGCGCCACCCCGGCGGCGAGCAGCACCGGCTCGGGGCGTACCCGGGTGATCCACGCCAGGCGGGAGCGACGTGTGCTCCGGCCGGGCCGGGCGGGGGCGTACAGGGCGGTCATGGGACGGATCTCCTTCCGGACGGCCCGGGGTTCGGGCCTGTCCGGAAGCCTGGTCGGCGCCACCGCCGGTGTCGTTCATGGCAGTTGCCGAGGCGGGGTGGCACCAGGTGCACCCCCCTTCCGGGCCTGAGCTCCAGCGCGCGGCCGCCCGGCGCCGCTCTAGAGTCGCCGTATGAGACTCCCGACCGTGCCGCGGTCCGTACGCGAACGCCTGCACCGGCTGCGGCGCGACCTCGTGTTCGGTGTCTCGGGCGCGGCGGTGCAGTTCGTGGCCTGGGCGGTGCCGATGGCCATACCGTGGCTGATCTACGAGGACACGTCGAACCTGGTCGGGATCATGGTCGCGCTCACCGTGCCCCTCATCGTTCCGGCCGTGGCCACGCCGGTGCTGACGCGCGTCCAGCGGCGGCGGTTCAGGGCGCTGCCCGACATCGAGATCACCGGTCCCGGCAGGGCCTGGCGGCAGCTCTGGTACCACCTTCTGGCGGGCCCGGCCGTCGCCTTCGGCGGGGTGCTGGCCGTCGCGATGGCCCTCGTCGGTCTGCCGGCGGCCACCGTGTACATCTGGGTATGGGGCCTCCCGCTCTCCTGGCGGGTCGACCACGTCGGCTACTCGACCCAGGCCGCGTTTGTGACGGCCAGCGGCGTGATCCTGCTGGCCCTCGCCTACGCGCTCATCGGCGCCCTCGTACGGCTCGACACGCGCGCCGCGACCGCGCTGCTGGGCCCTCTGCCGACCGAGGAACTGGAGCGCCGGGTCGAGGATCTGACCGAGAGCCGCGCGGGCGCGGTCGACGCGGCCGACGCCGAGCGCCGCCGCATCGAACGGGATCTCCACGACGGCGCCCAGCAGCGGCTGGTCTCCATGGCGGTCAACCTGGGCCTGGCCAAGGCGACCCTGACCGATCTGCCGGATGAAGCCCGGCAGGTGATCGAGGAGGCGCACCGGGAGGCCAAGGGCGCCATCGAGGAGCTGAGCAGCCTGGTGCGCGGGCTGCACCCGGCCGTCCTCGACGAACTCGGGCTGGACGCCGCCCTCTCCGGCATCGCGGCGCGCGCCCCGCTGCCGGTCCGGCTCCACGTCCACGTGCCGGAACGAGCCGCCCCGACCGTCGAGGCCGTCGCGTACTTCGTCGTCTCCGAGGCCCTCGCCAACGTCGCCAAGCACGCCCGGGCGGAGCGGGCCGACGTCACGGTCGTCCGCACCGGGGACACGCTCCGGGTCGTCGTCGCCGACGACGGGGAGGGCGGGGCCGATGCCGCCCGGGGTACGGGCCTCACCGGGCTCGCCAAGCGGGCGGGTTCGGTGGACGGCACCTTCGAGATCAGCAGCCCCCGCGGGGGCCCGACCGTCATCACCGTGGAGTTGCCGTGCGTGCTGTGATCGCCGAGGACTCGGTCCTGCTGCGGATCGGCCTGGTCAAAGTCCTGGAGACGGCGGGCTTCGAGGTGAGGGCGGAGGCGGCGGACGCGGAGGGGCTGCTGACGGCGGTGGAGGAGCACCGACCGGACATCGCCGTGGTGGACGTGCGGATGCCGCCGGGCTTCACGGACGAGGGCGTCCGGGCCGCCCTGCTCATCCGGCAGCAGTGGCCGGACACGGCGGTGCTGCTGCTCTCGCAGTACGTGGAGGAGCGCTACGCGGCCGATCTGCTCACCGCGCACACGAGCGGGATCGGCTATCTGCTAAAGCAACGCGTGGCGGACGTGGAGGAGTTCATCGACGCGCTGCGGCGGGTCGCGGGGGGTGGCACCGCGCTGGACCCGCAGGTCGTCTCCCAGCTCCTCGTCCGCCGCCACAGCGACCCGCTGGACCGGCTGACGCGCCGGGAGCGGGACGTGCTGGAGCTGATGGCGGGCGGCCGGTCGAACGCGGGGATCGCCGCGGCGCTGGTGGTCAGCGAGTCCGCGGTGGCCAAGCACATCAACAGCATCTTCGTGAAGCTGGACCTGCCGGTCGCCGATGCGGACCACCGCCGGGTGCTGGCGGTGCTGCGGTTCCTGGGGGTGAGCTGACCCCGGCCGCCGAGGTGGCCCGGGGCCGGGGCGTCTCGTGTGCGGTTACGCCCGCAGGCCGTTCAGCAGCAGGTTGAAGAGGTCGGTGAAGGCCAGCTCCGCGCCGGGGTCCGACCACTCGTTGGCGTAGACCGGGTCGTGGAAGTGGGCCGTCGCGGACCACAGGGCCTGGGCCGTCTTGCGGGCGTTGCGCGTTGTGAACTCGCCGCTCGCGAGGCCGCTTTCCACGATCTTCGTGAGGTCGCCGACCATCGTCTCGATGTGCCGGGCGACGGTGCCGCTGTTCTCGGCGGCCAGGGACAGATACGTGGCGAACAGCTCCGGATCGTCGCCCGCCTTGCGCCGCTTGGCGGCGAAGAGGGTGGCCAGCCACTCGCGCAGGCGCTCGGCCGCCGGGCCCTTGGCGCGGGCGATGGCGGACAGTTCGTCGTGTGCCTGGTCGAGCCACCGCTCAGTGACCGCCTCGCGCAGGGCCGCCTTGGTGCGGAAGTGGCGGTAGACACTGCCGTGGCTGACCCCGAGCGCGCGGGCGACGTCCACGACCGTGGCCTTGGCCGGGCCGAAGCGGCGCAGCACGTCCTCGGTGGCTTCGAGGACGCGGTCGGGGGTCAGGGGTGTCTCGGGCGGCGGCATCGGGTCCCTTACTTCTTCTCGCTGTCGAGGAAGGTCATTTGCGCCTCCGGGTAGCGGTCGCCCGCGGCAGCACCTTCTGGTACGACTTCCTCGATCGCGGCCAGGTCGTCGGCGTCGAGCGTAGCGCCCAGGGAGCCGAGCGCCTCCGTCAGCTGTGCACGTGTGCGGGAGCCGATCAACGGCACGATGGCCGTGGCGTGCTTGGGGCCCTGGGCGAGCACCCAGGCGATGGCGGTCTGCGCGACGCTGATGCCCTTGTCGTCGGCGACCTTGCGCAGGGCCTCGACCAGGCCGAGGTTGTGGTCGACGTTCTCTGCGCCGAAGCGCGGGTTGAAGCTGCGGAAGTCGCCCTCGGCGAGCTTGCGGTCCCGGCTCCAGTGGCCGCTGATCAGCCCCCGGGAGAGCACGCCGTACGCGGTGATGCCGACGCCCAGTTCGCGGCAGACCGGCAGGATCTCGTCCTCGATGCCGCGGGAGATCAGCGAGTACTCGATCTGGAGGTCGCAGATGGGGGCGACGGCGGCGGCCCGGCGTATGGTCTCCGCGCCCGCCTCGGACAGCCCGATGTTCCGTACGTACCCGGCCTCCACCAGCTCGGCGATGGCACCCACGGTCTCCTCGATCGGGACGTCGGGGTCGACGCGGGCGATGCGGTAGATGTCGATGTGGTCGGCGCCGAGGCGCTGGAGCGAGTAGGCGGCGAAGTTCTTGACGGCGGCCGGGCGGCCGTCATAGCCGGACCAGCCTCCGTCGGGGCCGCGCAGGGCTCCGAACTTCACGCTGAGCAGGGCGTTTTCGCGGTGGCCGACGGGGGCGGTGCGCAGGGCCTCGTTGATGAGCAGTTCGTTGTGGCCCATGGCGTAGAAGTCGCCGGTGTCCAGCAGGGTGACCCCGGCGTCGAGCGCGGCGTGGATGGTGGCGAGGGACTCGGCGCGGTCGGTGGGGCCGTACAGGGCGGACATGCCCATGCAGCCGAGGCCGATCGCGGAGACCTGGGGGCCGGTGGTGCCGAGTTGGCGCATCTGCATGGGGGTGCTCCTTGCGGGGACTCGGGGGTTCCATACGGGTGCGTTGACAAGCGTGGCAGATGCGATGACAGATTTCAATATCTGTCATCGCCTACCCGTCATCGCCTGTCTGTCATCCCTTGACCGTCATCCCCTGGCTGTCATTGCCCGTCTGATATCGCTCGGCTGTCATCGCTCAGCCGCTATCGCCCGCCTGTCATCGCCCGACCGTCATCGCCCGTCTGCTCTGCCCACCGGCCCGCTCACGCCACCACGCGCGGCAGTCGCAAGCTCAGCAGCACGGTCAGCGCGACCGCCGCGAGCTGCGCCGCGAGCGTGATCACCAGCGCGTCGCCCATTCCCACCGACGGCACCAGCGCGAGGAACAGCGTGCCGAGCGTGGCGACGCCCAGCGCCAGCGAGGACTGCTGGGTCGTGACCATCACGCCGCTGCCCACCCCGGCCCGCTCGTTCGGCACCTCGGACAGCACGATCCGGACCAGCACCGGCAGTTGGAGCCCCTGCCCGAAACCGGCCAGCGCGACCCCCGGCAGCAGCCCCGCCAGGGACAGGTCCGGCCAGTCACGCGCCACGGCCAGCATCAGCAGCCCCAGGCCCACTGCCTGGAGCAGTCCGCCGGTGGTCACCACGCGGCTGCCGTACCGGCCGACCAGACGCGGCCCCATGAGCGAGGCCACGAAGAAGGCGGCGGCCATCGGTGCCAGCGCCAGACCGGCCGCGACCGGCCCGTATCGCAGGCCCTGTTGCAGGGCGACCGCGATGACGAACATGAAGCCGCCGAAGCCGATCGAGAAGGGCACCAGCATCGGCAGTCCGCGCCGCAGCCCGCGCAGCGCGAACAGGCTCGGCGGCAGCAGGGGAGTGGCACCGGCCCGGTCGGCGCGGCGCTCGATCACGTAGAACGCCGCCGCCGCGAAGGGGAACACGCCCAGCAGCAGCCAGGTCCACAGCGGCCAGCCCGCCGCCCGTCCCTCGGTCAGCGGCACCATCAGCGTGATCAGCGAGACGGCCAGCAGCACCGTGCCCGGCACATCCACCGGCGCGGGCCGGTCCGAGCGGGTCTCGGGCACCGTACGCACGGCCAGCACCAGGCCGATCAGCGCGACCGGGACGTTGACCAGGAAGACCGCGCGCCACCCGGTGCCCGCGATGTCCGCGGCCACCAGCACCCCGCCCAGGATCTGCCCCGCCACCATGGCGAGACCGGCCGTCGCGCCGTACATGCTCAGCGCGCGGGCGCGGCGGGAGCCGCTGGTGGAGGCGTGAATGGTGGCGAGCACCTGCGGCAGCATCAGCGCCGCCGCGGCGCCCTGTGCGACGCGCGCCGCGACCAGGCTCCACGCGTCCGGGGCGAGCCCGCAGGCCAGCGAGGTCACCCCGAAGGCCGCCATTCCGGCGAGGAAGAGCCGTCGCCGCCCGAAGGAGTCGCCCAGCCGTCCGCCGAGGACGAGCAGCACCGCGTACGCCACGCCGTATCCCGCGACGATCAGTTCCAGGACGGCGGGGCCCGCGTTCAGGTCGCGGTCCATGGTGGGCAGGGCCACGTTGACGATGAAGAAGTCGATCAGAGGAAGCGCCGCCCCGAGCAGCAGGGTGAACAGCCCCGGGCCACTCAGCGTCCCACTGTGAGGTGTCCCGCCGTGCGGTGTCGCGGCGGACGGCGTCGTGGCGGTGCCCCGGGCGGCCGGGGCGGCGGTTCTGGCACGAATCTCTGTTTCGGTCATGCTTCAGACGATCCCGCCGCGCTCAGCCGGGTACCAGAGTGTCTTTATCCTGGTACAAGAAGTACCTGGCAACCGGCTGAGCCCTGGGGCACTCTGGAGCCATGACCATCACGGTGCAGGGTGCCACGTCCACCGGCGGGGCCGCGATCAGACGGACCGAGCTGGCGGCCTTTCTGCGCAGCCGCCGGGAGCGGATCACTCCCGAGCAGGTGGGGTTGCCCCGCGGCCGCCGCCGGCGGACCCCCGGGCTGCGCCGCGAGGAGGTCGCCCAGCTCTCCACGGTGGGCGTCACCTGGTACACCTGGCTGGAGCAGGCCCGGGACATCCATGTGTCGGTGCAGGTCCTCGACGCCATCGCCCGCGCGCTGCTGCTGGACCGCAGTGAACGCGCGCATCTCTTCGTCCTCGCAGGGGAGATCGATCCGACCCCCGGGAGCGAGTGCTCCGGAGTCCCGCAGTCGCTCCAGGTGATGCTGGAGCAGCTGGAGCCGTTCCCGGCGTGCGTGCAGAACGCCCGGTTCGACCTCCTCGCGTACAACCGCACCTACCGGCTGCTGATGTGCGACCTGGACGCGCTGCCGCCGGAGGACCGCAACTGCATGTGGCTGGCCTTCACCAACGACGACTGGCGCGCGAGCCTGGTCGACCGGGACGAGACGATCCGGCTGATGGCCGCCAAGTTCCGCGCCGCGATGGCCGAACACGTCGCCGAGCCCGCCTGGAAGGCGCTGCTGAGGCGGCTGGAGGAGGCCTCACCGGAGTTCCGGGAGATCTGGGCGCGCCATGAGGTGCTGCGGCCCAGCGACAAGATCAAGGTCTTCCGGCAGTCGACGGTGGGCGTGCTGCGGCTGACCTCGACCAGTCTGTGGACCGGCCCCAACCAGGGGCCCAAGCTGCTCACCTACACCCCGGTGGACACCGAGACCCGTGAGCGGCTGGAGCAGCTTCACGCCCTCGCGCTCGAATTGGCCGAGGTCTGACCCGTCGGCCCGCCGTCCCCGAACAGCGCGGCGGCGTGCCGGGTGGTGGCCAGCGCCCAGCGGCCGGTGGTCAGGGCACCCAGCAACAGGATGACGGCACCGCATCCGGCGATGATCCACCAGGCGGGCCGGGCGGCGTCCACGAACGCGGCAGCGGCCGCGGCCGACGCCTTGTGGCCCGGCACCGCACCCGCCGCCCCGGCCGCCGCGCCCGCGGCCAGCACCGCGCCGATCACCGCGACCCCGAGCGACTGCCCCACCTGACGGCTGGTGGAGGCGACGGCGGAGGCGACCCCGGCCTGCGAACGGGGCATCCCGGAGACGGCCGTATTGGTGATGGGTGCGTTGACCAGTCCGAACCCGATGCCGAACAGCACAAAGCCGGTCAGCAGCAGCACATTGCTGGACTGGGCGTCGAACACGGCGAACAGCACCCCGCTGGCTCCTATCGTCACCCCGGCCAGCAGCAGCGGCAGCCGGGGCCCGCCGTGGCCCACCAGCCGCCCGGACAGCGGTGCGCAGATGAAGCACATGAACGCCATCGGCAGCATCCACAGCCCGGCGTGCAGGGCGTCGAGCCCGCGGACGTCCTGGAGGTAGAGCGTGTTCATGAAGAGGAAGCCGCCGAGCGCCGCGAAGGCGCTCACCGCGATGACCGTCGCCCCGCTGAAGGGCGCGCTGTGGAAGAAGCGCACATCGATCAGCGGTTCGGGACGCCGCCGCTCGTAGCGGATCAGCGCGACGAGCCCGACGACGGCGACCGCCGTGCAGACGGAGATCAGCGGCGAGCCCCAGCCGTGCCCCGGCGCCTCGATGATGGCGTACGTCAGGGAGCCGAGGACGGCGATGACCAGCAACTGGCCGATGGGGTCGGGCCTGCGGGGCTTCGGAGCGCGCGACTCCGGCACGAAACGGGCGGTCAGTGCCACCGCCGCGAGCCCGACCGGAAGGTTTATCCAGAAGATCGAGCGCCAGCCGACCGACTCCACCAGCACCCCGCCGACGATCGGCCCGGCGGCCATGCTGATGCCGACGACCCCGCCCCACACCCCGATCGCCCGGGCCCGCTCCCGGGGCTCGGTGAAGGTGTTGGTGATGATCGACATGGCCACGGGGTTGAGCATCGAACCGCCGATGGCCTGCACCATGCGGAAGCCGACCAGCGCCCCCAGGCTGGGGGCGAGGCTGCACAGCGCGGAGCCGAGGGTGAAGATCACCAGCCCGGCCTGGAAGACGCGCTTGCGCCCCAACCGGTCGGCCGTCGACCCGGCGAGCATCAGCAGCGCGGCGAGGACGAGCGTGTACGCGTCGATCGTCCACTGCATTCCGGAGACGGAGGCGTTCAGATCGGTCCGCATCGAGGGCAGGGCGACGTTCAGCACGGTGTTGTCGAGGCTGACGATCAGCAGGCTCATGCAGCAGATCGCCAGCACGAGCATGCGCCGCCGAGGGCTGAGCTCAGGCATGGTTGAACGCTACAACGATGTCGTGGATTACGGAGGTGCGAACCGCCCGGGCGGATCCCCTGCGCGGGTGCGGGACAATGAGAGGTCCGGCCCGTACGAACCCTCCTACCCGCCCCCGAAGGAAGCTCATCCCATGACCCAGACGCAGCTGCAGATCGGCCCGCATACGGTTCAGCCACCGGTCGTGCTCGCACCGATGGCCGGGATCACCAACGCGCCGTTCCGCACCCTGTGCCGGGAGTTCAGCAGCGGCAAGGGGCTGTTCGTCAGCGAGATGATCACGACCCGGGCGCTGGTCGAGCGGGACGCCAAGACCATGCGGCTGATCCACTTCGACGGCACCGAGAAGCCGCGTTCCATCCAGCTGTACGGGGTCGACCCGGCGACCGTCGGCAAGGCCGTGCGGATGATCGTGGACGAGGACCTGGCCGACCACATCGACCTCAACTTCGGCTGCCCGGTGCCCAAGGTGACCCGCAAGGGCGGCGGCTCGGCGCTCCCGTACAAGCGGAACCTGCTGCGCGCGATCCTGCGCGAGGCCGTGACGGGCGCAGGACCGCTGCCGGTGACCATGAAGATGCGCAAGGGCATCGACGACGACCACATCACCTACCTCGACGCGGGCCGGATCGCGGTCGAGGAGGGCGTGACCGCGATCGCGCTGCACGGCCGCACGGCCGCCCAGCACTACGGCGGCACCGCCGACTGGGACGCCATCGCGCGGCTGAAGGAGACCGTCCCGGAGATCCCGGTGCTGGGCAACGGCGACATCTGGTCCGCCGAGGACGCGGTGCGGATGATGGACCGGACCGGGTGCGACGGCGTGGTCGTCGGGCGCGGCTGCCTGGGGCGGCCGTGGCTCTTCGGCGACCTGGTGGCGGCCTTCGAACCCGGCGGCGGGGCCGGCGCCGGTGCCGGTTCCGCCCGGCCCACGCTGAAGGAGGTCGCCGCCGTGATGCGCCGCCACGCCGAGCTGCTCGCCGAGTGGCTGGAGGACGAGGAGCGCGGCGTGATCGACTTCCGTAAGCACGTCGCCTGGTACACCAAGGGCTTCTCGGTCGGCTCCGAGATGCGCAAGCGGCTCGCGATCACCTCGTCCCTGGCCGAGCTGGACGACCTGCTGGCCGAGCTGGACCTGGACCAGGAGTGGCCGCCCGGCGCCGACGGCCCCCGCGGCCGCACCTCGGGCCGCAACCGGGTGGTGCTCCCGGACGGCTGGCTGGCGGACCCGTACGACTGCGCGGGCGTGACCGCGGACGCGGAGCTGGACACCTCGGGCGGCTGAGGGCTCAGCGGGACGAGCCGACCGCCAGGTCCAGGGCCAGCGCCGCCGTCCAGCTGAAGTCCCGGGTGCCGCGCGCCTCCTCCGTGTACGGGTCGACGTACTCGGCGAACCCGGAGGCGGCGGCCACCTCCAGGGCCGCGGCCCGCAGCGCGTCCGCCTCCGGGACGGCGCCGTGCAGCCGCAAGCCCCGTTCCAGGAGCCAGTTGACGTTGAACCAGGCGGGTCCCCGCCAGTAGCGGGACGGGTCGAAGACGCGGCCGCGCAGGTCGTAGCTGGGCACCAGGCGCACCGAGGTGCCCAGCCCGAAGTGCTCGCCCGCGGCGGTACGGAGCAGCGCGTCGACCGTGGCCCGGGGCAGCTCCGGGACGAGCAGCGGCAGCAGGCCCGCCGCGCTCAGCTCGGGGATCAGGCCACCGCCCACCACATCGCGGCACAGGAACAGCCCGGCGGCCGGGTCCCACAGCCGGTCCAGCAGGGCGGCCGTCAGCCGGGCCGCCCCGGCGTGGTGCGGGCGGGGGTCCGCGCCGACGCTCTGCGCGATCTCGGCCAGGGCGTGTTCGGAGGCGATCAGCAGCGCGTTGACCCCCGGGTCCTCGACCACGAAGGCGGGCGCGCCGGGGCGGTCCGCGCCGGGGCGGTCCTCGTAGCCCCCGTCCCGGTAGCCCCCGTCCCGGTAGTCCGCCGCGAGGCGCACGTACCGCCCGTAGTCCAGGTTCGTGGGGCGGTCGGTGGCCGCGCCGTGGTCGAGGTCGGCGCGCTGGAACGTCTCCGGCGGTACGGGTTCGACGCGGGCCAGCGGGGCGTCCCAGCAGGGGCTGTTGTCCATGCCCGGCTCCCAGGGGTGGACCACCGCCACCAGACCGCCGCCGCCCAGATCGCGCCGGTCGGTCAGATAGCGGTGCCAGGCGGCGAGCCGGGGGTACGTACGGGCCAGGAAGCCGGACCGCACCGAGGCGCGCGGGTCGGCGTGGTGCACCAGCAGACAGGCGAGCGCGTGCACCGGCGGCTGGATGATCCCGGAAGTCGCGACGCCGGGCGGCGCGCCGGTGTTCCCCGTGGACGGCCGCCAGAAGTCGGGGCCCGGGAAGTAGGCGCCCGGCGGCACCGCGGGGTTGTAGACGATGTGGGGGATCCGTCCGTCGTCCCACTGGGCCGTGAGCAGGGTTTCCAGTTCCCGCTGGGCACGGCGTACCGAAAGATGACGCGATCCGATCGCGATGAACGCCGAATCCCAGCTCCACTGGTGCGGATAGAGGCCGCGGGAGGGGACCGTGGAGGAGCCGGTCCAGTTCTCGTCGAGGACGCGCCGCGCGCCGGGCACCACCTGCGCGAGCGCGCGCCGGGCGCTGGTCACGGGGCCTCCTCGTCATGGCGTGTGGGGGCACGATACCGGCCCCGCGACCGGCACTCACCTGCGAATCGCTCATCTGAGCGAGCATCCTCTCGTTGGTGTCCGCAGAGTGAGACGAGGCACTCTGGAGGGGGGTGATTCTCGCCACTCTGATCAAGCCTTCGCTCAGATGAGCGGAAGTGGAGGGGTGGGTCGGCGGTCGTCCGCTGTGCTCACCTCCTCAATGCATGGCACTCAGTGCCATGCTCCCGATGTTCGAAGCCTCGAACCAGCGATAACACACAGTGACCAATTGCCTGTCGGTGACATGCATGGCGTGTGCATGTGTTCGACTCTTGAAGGAGTGACCCGCGCCACTCCTTTGGGCGGTGCGCTTTCGAACACGTGGCAGGCGGGTGGTTACAGCCGAATGACGGTGGAGTGGACATACTCAGGAGCCTTCGATCTGGGTACGCTCCCCGCCGTCAGGGCAGCCGAGCCGAGGAGATCGAGTCCCGTGCCGGAAACACAAGATCAGCAGAAGTTCGTTTACGACTTCACCGAGGGCAACAAGGATCTCAAGGACCTGCTCGGCGGGAAGGGTGCGAACCTCGCCGAGATGACCAATCTCGGTCTCCCCGTGCCACCGGGATTCACCATCACCACCGAGGCGTGCAAGGTCTACCTCGACAGTGGTTCCGAGCCCACGGCCCTCCGCGACGAGGTGAGTGCGCACCTCGAAGCGCTCGAAGGGAAGATGGGGAAGAAGCTCGGCCAGGCCGACGACCCGCTCCTGGTATCCGTACGCTCCGGCGCGAAGTTCTCGATGCCCGGGATGATGGACACCGTCCTCAACATCGGCCTCTCCGACGAGTCCGTCGCCGGGCTCGCCGCGCAGGCGGGCGACGACCGGTTCGCCTGGGACTCCTACCGCCGCCTCATCCAGATGTTCGGCAAGACCGTGCTGGGCGTGAACGGCGACCTCTTCGAGGAGGCCATCGACGCGGCCAAGCAGGCCAAGGGCGTCACCGTCGACATCGACCTGGACGCCGCCGACCTCAAGAAACTGGTCGCCGAGTTCAAGACGATCGTCTCCCAGGAGACCGGCCGCAGCTTCCCGCAGGAGCCGCGCGAGCAGATGGACCTCGCCGTCCGGGCCGTGTTCGACTCCTGGAACGGCGACCGCGCCAAGCTCTACCGCCGCCAGGAGCGCATCCCTCACGACCTGGGCACCGCGGTCAACATCTGCTCCATGGTCTTCGGCAACCTCGGCCCCGACTCGGGTACCGGCGTCGCCTTCACCCGCGACCCGGCCAGCGGCCACCAGGGCGTCTACGGCGACTACCTCCAGAACGCCCAGGGCGAGGACGTCGTCGCGGGCATCCGCAACACCGTTCCGCTCGCGGACCTGGAGCAGATCGACAAGCGCTCGTACGACGAGCTGATGCAGATCATGGAAACGCTCGAGACGCACTACAAGGACCTGTGCGACATCGAGTTCACCATCGAGCGCGGCAAGCTGTGGATGCTCCAGACCCGGGTCGGCAAGCGCACCGCCGGTGCCGCCTTCCGGATCGCCACCCAGCTGGTCGACCAGGGCCTGATCGACGAGGCCGAGGCGCTGCGCCGGGTCAACGGCGCGCAGCTCGCGCAGCTGATGTTCCCGCGCTTCGACGAGGAGGCCGCGGCGAGCGACGCCGTGCGGAAGATCGGGCGCGGCATCGCCGCCTCCCCGGGCGCCGCCGTCGGCAAGGCCGTCTTCGACTCGTACACCGCCGTCAAGTGGTCCCGCTCCGGTGAGAAGGTCATCCTCATCCGCCGCGAGACCAACCCCGACGACCTGGACGGCATGATCGCCGCGGAGGGCATCCTCACCTCCCGCGGCGGCAAGACCTCGCACGCCGCCGTCGTCGCCCGCGGCATGGGCAAGACCTGTGTGTGCGGCGCGGAGGACCTGGAGGTCGACACCAAGCGCCGCCGCATGATCGTGCCGAGCGCGGACGGCAAGGACGACCTGGTCATCGAGGAGGGCGACGTCGTCTCGATCGACGGCTCCTCCGGCAAGGTCTACCTGGGCGAGGTCCCGGTCGTCCCGTCCCCGGTGGTCGAGTACTTCGAGGGCCGCATGCACGCGGGCGCCGACGACGCCGACGAACTGATCGGCGCCGTCCACCGGATCATGGCGTACGCGGACCGGGTCCGCCGCCTGCGGGTACGGGCCAACGCGGACAACGCCGAGGACGCCGCCCGCGCCCGCCGCTTCGGCGCCCAGGGCATCGGGCTGTGCCGCACCGAGCACATGTTCCTCGGTGAGCGCCGCGAGATGGTCGAGCGGCTGATCCTCGCCCACGGCGACGAGGAGCGCGACGCCGCGCTCGGCGAGCTGCTGCCGCTCCAGAAGAAGGACTTCGTGGAGCTGTTCGAGGCGATGGACGGGCTGCCCGTCACCGTCCGGCTGCTCGACCCGCCGCTGCACGAGTTCCTGCCCGACATCACCGAGCTGTCGGTGCGCGTCGCGCTCGCCGAGTCCCGCAAGGACCACAACGAGAACGACCTGCGGCTGCTCCAGGCCGTCCACCGGCTGCACGAGCAGAACCCGATGCTGGGCCTGCGCGGCGTACGCCTCGGACTCGTCATCCCCGGCCTGTTCGCCATGCAGGTCCGGGCCATCGCCGAGGCCGCCGCCGCCCGCCGGAACGCCAAGGGCGACCCGCGTGCCGAGATCATGATTCCGCTCGTCGGCACCGTCCAGGAGCTGGAGATCGTCCGCGAGGAGGCCGAGCAGATCATCGCCGAGGTCGAGCGCGCCCACGGCGTGGACCTCAAGCTCGCCCTCGGCACCATGATCGAGCTGCCCCGGGCCGCGCTGACCGCCGCTCAGATCGCCGAGTCCGCCGACTTCTTCTCCTTCGGCACCAACGACCTCACCCAGACCGTGTGGGGCTTCTCCCGAGACGACGTGGAGGCCAGCTTCTTCACCGCGTACCTGGAGAAGGGCATCTTCGGCGTCAGCCCCTTCGAGACGATCGACAAGGACGGCGTCGGCTCCCTGGTCCGCGCCGCCGCCCAGGCCGGACGGGCCACCCGCCCGGACCTCAAGCTCGGCGTCTGCGGTGAACACGGCGGCGACCCGGAGTCCGTCCACTTCTTCCACGAGGTGGGCCTGGACTACGTCTCCTGCTCCCCGTTCCGCATCCCCGTCGCCCGCCTGGAGTCGGGCCGCGCGGCGGCCAACGGCCGCTGACGGCGAACGCCGAGCCGCTGACGGCGGCGAGCCGATAAGGCCACCGGGGCACCACAGCCGGGACACCCACCCTCACCCGGCACCGGCCCCGGCTCTCAAAGGGGGCGGCACCTTGTGCGGAGGTGCCGCCCCCTCTTTGTCAGGACTCGGTGGCCAGACGTACCCCCAGCCCGACCAGGACCGCCCCGGAGACCTGTTCCATCCGGCGCCGAACGGACTGCCGCTGAAGCACCCCTCCCACCCGTCCGGCCAGCCAGACCAGCGGCAGGTACCAGATCAGGTCGACCACGGCCCAGATCACCGAGAAGGCGAGCAGTGTCGGAAGAACGGGGGCTCCATGCGGCACGAACTGCGGCAGGAAGGAAACGGCGAACACACCGGCCTTCGGATTGGCGACGTTGGTGACCAGGCCCTGCCAGTACGCCCGCCGAAGCGGCACCGCGGCTGTTACCGCCGGTCCCTCATCCGGCCGGCCGGCTCGCCGCGCCTGCCACAGGGCACGCGCTCCCATCCACACCAGCACCGCGGCGCCGGCAACCCGGATGACGTCGTAGGCGACCTGCGAGGCCAGGAGCAAGGCCGAGAGACCGAAGGCCGCGGCGAGGCCCCACAGCAGCACCCCGCACTCATTACCCAGGACCGCGGCCATACCCGTCCGCCGGCCGTTCACCACCGCTCGGCGCAGGATCACGACCGTGCTCGGCCCTGGGACCATGGCGATCAGAAAGGCCGCACCGACGAACGCAACGAAGGAAGTCATCATCGAGGCAGCGTCGCCGAGCGTGTCGATGCCCCACAAGGCTCGTCCCGGCAAGGCGCGGAACCGGATGGACAAGGCTCGGTACGGTGGCCGGTGCCCTGGAGGACGGAGAGTCATGCAACCCCCTGTCGCAGCAGTGATCGAAGCCCACCGGATGCTGGAAAGGCTCGTGGCCGGACTGAACGACCAGCAGGTCGCGGAGGCGTCCGCCCTTCCGGGCTGGTCACGCGGCCATGTCCTCGCTCATCTCACCGACAACGCGCGCATGTTCGCCCGTCTCGCGGAGCACGCCCTGCGCGGTGAGCTCGTAGCGGGTTATGACGGCGGGGTGGACGAGCGCAACGCGATCATCGAGGCTACGGCCGGCCGCAGCGCCGCAGAGCACCGCGCGGAACTCGCCGCGCACACGGCCGGGCTGGAGGCGGTCTGGGCGCGCGCCGCCGACGTGGACTGGAGCCGTCCGGTCACGTTCCGCAACGCGGACCTTGCCGCCACCGTCTTCGCGCGCTGGCGCGAGGCATGGATCCACATGGTCGATCTGGAACTCGGCGTGCGGCCGGAGGACTGGCCCGACGACCTGGCCGCACATGCCATTGACTTCCTCCTCGTCCGCCTTCCGGCAGGCACACGCGTCCGTGCCGAGGACGTGCGCCGCCAGTGGTCCGTCGGTGACGGGTCGCCGGGTGCGGTGGTCACCGGGCGCGTGCGCGACCTGGCGGCCTGGCTGGCCGGACGTACGCCCGTGGTGTCACCGGTGGCGTTGGAGGAGCTGCCTGCTCTCGGGCCCTGGCCGCCCCACCCGCCACAGCGTCTGGACCGCGTGTGACGTCGTCACCGGGCAGGGTGCGGGAGGTGCGCCGTGAGCGCGCTCCAGGGCGGCACCATCGAGACGATGGACGACATCCTGCGGTGCGAGCTGCTGGACGTCTCGCGGTCCGGCCCGGACGTCCGGCTGGTCGCACGCCCGCGGCGATGACCGTTCGGGTGTCCTCGGGCCGCACTATGAAGGGACGGCACCTTGTGCGGAGGTGCCGCCCCCTCTCACTCCCCCCACGGGAGCCGTTGCCGCCCGGCATCGGATCGGGCGGCAACAAGTGCCCTGTCGCCGTTGCGCACTCGTCACCCCCCACGGGAACGAGCAATACGGCCCAGAGCACCGCCTGTTGAATTACGGACGGACGTCGGTGGTGTTTCCCGGCGCGCCCGGTTTTCCCGGAGAACAGCTTTCCTCTTGGACGGGGCGTAGCGCTCCCCCTTTCACATCTGGCCAAAAGGGCGTGGTCACTGACCGTGCCAGCGTGCATACTCAACGGTGGTCGGGGGGCGGTCACCATGTCACTTGTGAGGGTCTGGTGCTACGTGTTCATTTCAGTGAACTCGATCTGGCCCGGCTGCGGATGGCAATCCGCCCGGACGCGCTCTGGGAGACCGTTTTAAGTTTCCACCGGTTGCGCGAGAACCGTGCGGAGACCGTATACGGGGAATGGCGCTCGGAGGCGCGTAACCGACTCAACGGCGAAGGGCGGCTGCTGGCGCCGCTCATTCCCTCGCGGGGCTATTTCCCCGACTTCCTGACGCCCGCCGAAGGCGTCATCGGGTGCGACGCCGCCATGGACGCGCTGCGCGCGACGCCCGCCGAGCGGATGCACGCCGAGATCGACCGGCTGCCGTCGGCCCGGGCCCTGCCGGGGTGGATACGCGGGCTGGCGCAGGGTGAACGGCGGCCGCTGGACCGGCTGGTGACGGTGCTGCGCTCGTACCACGAGGCCGCTGTCGCCCCGTACTGGCCGCACATCCAGGCCCGCATCGAGGCCGACCGGGCGGCCCGCGGCCGGGCGCTGCTGGACGGGGGCGCCGACGGGCTGCTGTCCTCGCTGCCGCCGACCATGCGCTGGCGCGCGCCCGTGCTGGAGGTGGACTACCCCGTCGACCGGGACCTGGAGCTGCGCGGCCGGGGGCTGCTGCTCCTGCCGTCGTTCTTCTGCCGGAGGATGCCGGTGACGTATCTCAACCCGGAGCTGACCCCGGTTCTCGTCTATCCCGTGGAGCACGCGCGGAGCGGCGTCCCGGCCCAGCCGCGGGCCGGTATCGCGCCCGCGCCCGCGGTGCCCGCCGCGCCCGGCCAGACGCGTGTCCTCGGCAAGCTCGTCGGCCACACCCGCTCGGCGGTGCTGCTGGAGGTCGGCGGCGGCTGTACGACGAGCGAACTCGCCCGCCGGGTCGGCGTATCGCTCGCCTCGGCCAGCCAGCACGCGAGCGTGCTGCGCGAGGCGGGGCTCGTCCACACGCTGCGCCAGGGCGGCGCCGTGCTGCACACCCTCACCCCGCTGGGCGCCGCCCTGCTGCGCGGCGGAGTCCCGGTGGCGCCGGCGCGGGGTGTGGGACGTCAGTCGTCGATGCCGGTGCGTTCGACGCCCGCGACGATGTAGCGCTGGAGGACGAGGAAGACGACCAGCAGCGGCACGATCGACACGGCGGCCGCCACGAACAGCTCGTGCAGGTTGACGCTCTGGGCGGTGGTGAACGTCGACAGCGCGACCTGGACCGTCCACGCCTCCCGGTCCTGGCCGATGACCAGCGGCCACAGGAAGGCGTTCCAGGCGCCGATGAAGACGATCGTGCCGACCGCCGCGAAGACCGGCCGCGCGTTCGGCACCACGACCTGCCAGTACGTACGCCAGTAGCCGAGCCCGTCCACCCGCGCCGCGTCCTCCAGCTCCCTCGGGAAGCCCAGGAAGTACTGCCGGAAGATGAACGCCGCGACCGCGCTGAACAGCGTCGGCACGACGAGACCGCGCAGCGTGGAGATCCAGCCGAGCGAGCTGACCAGCACGAAGCTCGGGACGAAGGTGACCGCGGCCGGGACCATGAGGGTGCCCAGGATCCAGTAGAAGACGGCGTCGGCGTAGCGGTACGGGATGCGGGCCAGCCCGTACCCGGCGAGTGAGGCGAGCAGCACGGTGCCGAGGGTGGTGAGGACGGCGATCAGGGAGGAGTTGAGCAGCGCGTGCGCCATCGGCACGTTCGGGTCCTCGAACAGCTCGGTGACGTTCGACCAGTGCAGTTCGGTGGGGAAGAACGTCCAGCCGGGCGAGGTGATGTCCGCCTCGCTGGACAGGCCGTTGCGGACGAGGAGATAGAACGGGATCAGGAACAGCAGCGCGAGGGCGATCAGCAGGATGAGTCGCACCGCGCGTCCTACGGCGACCAGGGCGTCCCGTATGTCGTGCGTGTTCCGGGAACGAGGGTGCATCAGTCCTCCTTGCGGCCCAGGCCGAACCAGCGCGCCTGGACGACCGTCACCACCGCGATGATCAGCGCAAGGATCACCGCGCCCGCGCTGCCGAGGCCCAGGTTCTGCCCCTGACCGAGCGCCGTGTAGTAGAGGTAGACCAGCGGTGGGCGGGCGTACGGCGGATAGCCGCGCGAGTCGGCCAGCAGGTTGTAGAACTCGTCGAACGCCTGAAACGCGTTGATCACCAGCAGCAGCACCACCGCCACCGACGTCGCCCGCAGCTGCGGAAAGGTGATGTGCCGGAACACCTGCCACCCCGGCCGGGCCCCGTCCACGGCGGCCGCCTCGTACAGCCGCGGCGAGACGCGCTGGAGCCCGGCCAGGAACAGCACCATGTAGAAGCCCGCCTGGAGCCAGAGCCGCACGGTGACGATCACCAGCCAGTACCAGGGCGGATCGGTGGTCGACAGCCAGGCGATCTGATCGGCGCCGAACCAGCCGAGGACGGTGTTGGCCAGCCCGAACCGCACGCCGTTGAAGATCGACATCTTCCAGATCAGCGCCGCCACGACGTAACTGCACGCCACGGGAAGGAAGAACACCGACCGGAAGAACGCCTGCGCCCGGGGCAGCCGGTTCACCATCAGCGCGAGGGAGAGCGAGAGTACGTAGGTCGCCGGGACGATGAAGGCCGTGAAGACCAGGAACGTCACCAGGCTGCCGGTGAAGGCGTCGTCGCGCAGCATCGCCGTGTAGTTGTCCAGCCCGACGAAGCGGGTCGGCGTGACCGTGTTGTGCGCGTCGAAGAGGCTGAGGTAGGCGCTCCAGGCGAGGGGAACGTACGTGAAGAGGGTCAGACCGAGGACGAAGGGGCCGACGAAGATCCAGAACCAGAGCGTGCGGTTCTGACGCCCCGGCAATCTGCCCGGCATCAGCTCTTCTTCTGCGCGCTCTGCACGCGGCGCAGCTCCGCCGCCGTCTTGCGGACCACCGACCGCAGCTCGCTCTCCGGGTTCGCGCCGCCCTTGATGATGCGGCTCAGCGCGTCCTGGTACGCGACCTTGCTCGCCGGCGTCCACAGCAGCGGCTCGGCGTGGCCGTGCTCGGTGGCGTACCGCACCGCTTCGCCCGCCGCGCCCTGCCGCAGCTTGGGTGCCTTCTGCGCGAGCGACATCCGGGCGGGGATGTGGAAGCCGTAAGTGAGCGCGAAGTCCTCCTGGTACTCCGTCTTCTCCACCCACAGCCACTTGACGTACGCCTTCGCCAGCTCCTTGTGCTCGCTGCGCGCGCTCACCGCCGCCCCGTACGCCCCCACCGGCACCGCGGGCCGCCCCTGCGCGCCCTCCTTGGGGAACGGCAGCACCCCGAAGTCGTCCCCCAGCGCCTTCTTCACCTGCGGCAGCGCCCACAGGCCCGACCACTGCATGGCCGTCAGCCCCTGGGTGAACGCGGCCGGATCCGACCAGTCCGACGGCGCGCCCAGCAGCAGCGACTTCTCCGCGTACAGCTGGCGCAGCTTGCCGAGCGTACGGGCGGCGGCAGGGTCGTCGAAACCGACCTTCCCGTCCTCGGTGATCAGCTCCAGTCCGGCGGCGTTGAGCGGTGTGCCGCCGAGGACGCCGGGGCCGCCGTCGTTGCCCAGGAACAGCCCCTTGACGTTCTTGGTGGTCAGCTCCTTCGCCGCGTCGACCAGCGCGTCCAGGGTCCGGGGCGGCTCCACCCCGGCGTCCTTCAGCATGCTGGTGCGGTAGTAGAGCAGCTGCATGTCCACCACCTGCGGGATGGCCCAGACCTTGCCCTCGTACGTCTTGGGGGCGAGCACGGCCGGGTTGATGTCGTCCTTCGCCTCCTCGAGGAGGTCCGTCAGGTCGACCACCTGTCCGCCCCGGATCTGGTCCAACGTCGGCCCGTTGACCTCGAAGACGTCCGGCCCGGACTTCGTCAGCAGCGCGGCGGCCGTCTGCTGGTCGTAGTTGCCCGGCCGCCACTGGACCTTGACGCGGGCGTCGTCGAAGTCGTCCGCGTACCGCTTCACCGCCTGCTCGGTGCCGGGCTCGCCGTACTGGTGGTACCACTGCGACAGGGTCGGCTTGCCGTTTCCGTCGTCCCCGCCCCGCCCGGTGTTGGACCCGCACCCCGCGCCCGTCGCCCCGGCCAGGGCGAGCCCGCCGCCGGTGCCGAGCAGTCTCCTACGGCTGATGGACATGTGACCGCGCCCCCTTTTACTGCGTCGTCGCCGTCAGACTCAACGATCAACGATGGGGCGGGATTACGACAGGTTGGTTGCGGCCGTATGTCAACCGCCGGTGCTGCTCTCGCCGTCGATCTCGTCGAAGACCCGCTGGGCGGTGGCGAACGCGGAGTTGGCCGCCGGGACGCCGCAGTAGATCGCGCTCTGCAACAGCACCTCGCCGATCTCGTCTCGGGTCAGGCCGTTGGTGAGCGCGGACCGGATGTGCATCGCCAGCTCGGCGTCATGGCCGTGCGCGATGAGCGCGGTGAGGGTGATGGCGCTGCGCATCCGGCGGTCCAGACCGTCCCCGGTCCAGATCTCGCCCCACGCGTAGCGGGTGATGAAGTCCTGGAAGCGGGCGGTGAACGGGGTCGTACGGGCCACCGCGCGGTCCACGTGGGCGTCGCCGAGTACGGCGCGGCGGACGGCCATTCCGGCGGCGTGCCGGGTGGTGTCGTCCGTGGCCGTTTTCGTGACGGTGTTCGCGAAGTGGGTGACCAGGGCCGAGGTGACCGTCTCCGGGCGCTCCGCGCCCGCCAGGTGGGCCGAGTGGGCGACCTCCACCAGGCTTGCGCCCGGGATCGCGTCCGCGATCTCGCGGGCGTGCGGGGGAGGGGTGGCCGGGTCGTCGCGGCCCGCCACGACCAGGGTGGGGGCGGTGATGGACGGCAGCACGTCGCGTACGTCGTAGTCGGCGAGGACGTCGCAGCACGCGGCGTAGCCTGCGCGGTCGGTGTCGCGGAGGTCCTGGAGCAGGGCGCGGCCGCGGTCGGTGTCGGCGAACTCGTGCGAGAACCAGAGGCCCGGGCGGCTCGCCACCATCGCTTCTGTGCCTTGTTCGCGTACGAGCTTCGCCCGGTCCCGCCAGACGGAGGGCTCGGCGAAGTGTGCCGAGGAGCAGACGATTGCGAGGGATGAGACGCGGTCGGGGTGGTGGGCGGCGAGGTACAGCCCGACGGCCCCGCCGATCGAGATGCCCGCGTAGGCGAAGCGGTCCCAGTTGTGCGTGTCGGCGAGGTTGAGTACGAGTGCGGCGAGGTCGGCGATGGTGGCGCTGCCGTCGTGGGGGAGCAGCGTCGCCGGTGAGCCGCCGTGGCCCGGCAGGTCCCAGCGCAGGGTGCGGTGGGTGCGGGCGAGGGTGGGGAGTTGCGGCTCCCAGACGGCGAGGGACGTGCCGATGGAGGGGCCGAGGATGAGGGGCGGGGCGGTGGTTGGGCCGTCCAGGGTGGCGTTGAGTTCCTGGGTGTCGCTCACGGGGTTGCTCTCCGGGGGTGGTGGTGTGGTGGCTTGGGTGGGGATGCGGGTGCCGGTGCCTGGGTGCTTGTCCCCCACCCCGCCCCTTCCCGAACCATGGGCGCTGCCCCTGGACCCCGGGCTCTCGCCGCCGGGTGCGGGCCGGTGGGTGGGTTGTGCCCACCCGTTCCTCCCCCAGCTACCGCTGGGAGGTGCCCCCTCCGCGGAACGATTGCCCACAACCAGGTGTGCGCGTCCGGTCCGCTTGGGGAGGTGCGCCAGCTCGCCTCGGGAGGCGCTCCTTTTCCAGCTCGGTTGGGGGCGGAGGGCCCGCCTTCCAGCCCCTCCGGCGTTTGAGGAGCGGGGTCCAGGGGCGGAGCCCCGGC
>NZ_RIBZ01000302.1:0-38487 GCF_003721215.1 Streptomyces botrytidirepellens | reverse complement strand
AGCGGGTCGGGCGGGTCTTCCGCGGCCCGGGCTGGGCGCCTGCGGCGCCGCCCGACGCGGCGGGTGCGGCGGGTGCGGGGGAGCGGGAGCCGGAGCGCGCCGTATGAGCGCCGCGCGCGCCCTGGCCGGGCTCTTCGCGCTGCTGGCCGCCACGCATCTGGGCGCGCTGCTCGCGGACGCCACCACGCTCGTCCATCTGACGAAGCCCGCCCTGATGCCGGTCCTCGCGGCGCACGTCCTGCTGCGCGGCGGGCCGCGCCCGCTGGTGGCGGCGCTGCTGTGCGGCTGCGGCGGGGACGTGCTGCTGCAACTCGGCGGCGAGACGGCCTTCCTGGCCGGAATGGGCTGCTTCGCGGCCGGACACCTCTGCTACCTCACCCTGTTCGCGCGGCCCGGGCGGCCGCGTACGGCGCCGTGGGTGGCGGCGGGCTACGGGGCGGTGTGGCTCGGCAGCACGGCCGCGCTGTGGCCCGGGCTGGACGCGGGACTGCGCGTCCCGGTCGCCGCGTACAGCCTGCTGCTGACGGCGATGGCGCTGGGCGCGCTGCGCGCGGGCCCGTGGACCGGGCTCGGCGGGGCGCTGTTCCTGCTCTCCGACGGCCTGATCGCGGCCGGTCTCGCGGACTGGCCGCGGCTGCCCGTACCCCAGTTCTGGATCATGGCCACCTATAGCGCCGCGCAGTACCTGCTGACCGCCGGACTGCTGCGCCGGACGGCCCGCGAAGCACCGCTCAGGGCGCTTCCGGCAGCCGCCTGAGCCGGACGATCCGGGCCGGGCGGCGGTGCCTTCCGGGCCTCCCGGGCGGCCAGCTGCTGGGCGGTCAGACGGGCGACCTTCTTGTCGGCCCGCGCCCGGTAGGAGTCCGCCGGGGTGGCCGACCTCGGCGGCAGCGGGCCCCAGGAGTCGTCATGGTGCACGGCGGCGGAGCCTCTCGCGGGCTTCCCGGGAACACGTACGGGCCGCCGGGCGGAAGCGCTGCCCGGCGGCCCGTACATCATGTCAGCGCGTCACTTCTTGACCGCGTCCAGGGCGTCCACGAGCCCGGCTCCGTAGAAGCCGTTGTAGCCCTTGCCGCCCTCGCACACCGCGTCGATCTCGCCGTCGCCGTCGATGTCGTACGACGTCGGGCAGGCGGTGTCGTCGGCCTGGGCCTTCAGGAGGGCCTTCACCTGTGCGGCGGAGGCCCGCGGGTGGGTGCTCTTGATGAGCGCCGCGACGCCCGCCGCGTGCGGGGAGGCCATCGAGGTGCCCGCCATGTAGCCGTACTTGCCGCCCGGGAGCGTGTTGTAGATCCGTCCGTCCTCGGCCGGGGGTGCGGGCTTCTGGTAGACGGTGCTGTCGCCGCCGGGGGCCGCGACGTCGATGACGCCGAGACCGTGGTTGGAGAACGACGACTTGAGCCCCTTGGCGCCCGTCGAGGCGGTGGTGACGACGCCCGGCAGCTGGGTCGGGATGTCCAGGCAGGTACTGGGGTCTATGACCCGCTCACCGGGGGTGGTGTCGTTCGGGCTGGAGGTGTCGGTGATCTTGTCGGAGGTGAGGTCGTAGTTCTCGTTGCCCGCGGCGGCCACGTTGACCACGCCCTTGCGCTCGGCGTACGACGAGGCCCGGCGCACCGCGTCGACCAGGGCCTTCTGGTCCGGGTCACCGGTGCAGTTGAAGTACCACGGGTCGGTGTAATAGCTGTTGTTGGTGACGTCGACGTCGTGCTCGGCGGCCCACATGAAGCCGCAGACGACGGCCTCGGTGTAGAAGAACCCGGCGGTCGTGGACACCTTGATGCCGGACACCTTGACGCCGGGGGCGACCCCGGTGACGCCGATGCCGTTCTTCGCGGCGGCGATCTCACCCGCGACGTGCGTGCCGTGCGGGCTCTCCTCCGCGCTCGGCCGCCAGGCGCCGTCGGCCGTGTTCGGCTTGCCGGACACGCAGTTGACCGACGCCTTGCGGTCGAAGTTGGGCGCCAGGTCGGGGTGGGTGTCGTCCACGCCGGTGTCGATGACCGCGACCGTCACCTTGCGGCTGCCGAGGGTCTTCTCGTGGGCCTTGTCCGCCTTGATGGCGGGCAGGTCCCACTGGAGCGGCTCCAGCGGGTCCTGACCGGCCTTGGCGCGGGCCGCGACCGCCTTGCGCTCCTTCTCGCTCAGCAGCTTCGGGGCGCCGGTGTCGCCGGTGGACTGGGCGGGCAGCGGCGCGGTGCGGGTGGCACCGGCGGAGGCGACGCCGCGGACCGTACGGAGGGTCTTGGCGAAGTCGGGGTTCGCCGAGTGGGCGACGATGACGCCGATCCGGTCGTACGAGGTGACCACCGTGCCACCGGCCTGCTTGATGGCCTTCTCGATCCGCGAGCCGTCGTGGTGGCCCGGGCGGACGTTGACGACGTAGCTGAGCGACGGGCCGTCGTCGGCGGTCGCGGCCGGTGCGGCGGGCACGTGCTGGTCCTGCCCGATCGCACCCGCCGAGGTCGGCAGGAACGCCAGCGCGCCGGTGAGCGCTAAGGCGGCGGGTATGGCGACGGCCCGTGGCGTCAGCCCCCGCGATCCGGAAGACTTCATTCGCGCAGTGGAACCTGTCCCGGGTCTGGGAGCATCCGATCTCAGCTGAGCCATGGGGTCTCCACCTCATCCGTAACGACCGCCGCAGCGCGGATGCGCGTGGGCGGGTACATGACGAGCGAAGCTATCGCTGATCATCGCCGGGTATCAATACATTCCGGAAGAAAACCCGCCACAGCGCCCGGATCCAAACGCATCAGCGAATTTTCCCTCCGTCTTTCAACCACCAGACCCTGTTGTGGACTTCGCTCCCGCTTTACGATGCGTGATCCGGATCACCTTCGCCGTCGTACGTCCCCGTCAGACCCACTCACCAGGAGAGACCGTGGATACCGCACCGGCCAGCGATCGTCCCGACGATCAGCGGCAGCATCATCGCCCCCCGTACGACGAGGTGCAGGCGAGCCCCGAATTCGGCGAACTGCGCACCGCACACCGCTCGTTCGCCTTCCCGCTGACCATCGCGTTCGTCAGCTGGTACCTGCTCTACGTCCTGCTGTCCAACTACGCGGGCGGCTTCATGGGCACCAAGCTCGTCGGCAACATCAATGTCGCCCTGGTGTTCGGCCTCGCCCAGTTCCTGACCACCTTCCTGATCGCCTGGTGGTACTCCCGGCACGCCGCCGCCAAGCTCGATCCGCGCGCGGAGGCCATCAAGGCCCGTCTGGGGGATGACGCATGAGTACGTACCTGCTCGCGGCCGAGAGCGCGTCGGACAACCGTCCGCTGATCATCACGCTCTTCACGGTCTTCGTCGTGGCGACCCTGGCCATCACCGTCTGGGCGGGCCGGCAGACCAAGGACGCCAACGACTTCTACGCCGGCGGCAGACAGTTCTCCGGCTTCCAGAACGGGCTCGCCATCTCCGGCGACTACATGTCCGCCGCGTCCTTCCTCGGCATCGCCGGGGCCATCGCGCTCTCCGGCTACGACGGCTTCCTGTACTCCATCGGCTTCCTCGTCGCCTGGCTGGTCGCCCTGCTCCTGGTCGCCGAACCGCTGCGCAACTCCGGCCGCTACACCATGGGCGACGTGCTCGCCTACCGGATGCGCCAGCGCCCGGTGCGCACCGCCGCGGGCGTCTCCACCATCGTCGTGTCGATCTTCTACCTGCTGGCCCAGATGGCGGGCGCGGGCGTCCTCGTCTCGCTGCTGCTGGGCATCACCAGCGAGGCCGGGAAGATCCTCATCGTCGTGCTCGTCGGCGTGGTGATGATGCTCTACGTCACCATCGGCGGCATGAAGGGCACCACCTGGGTGCAGATGGTCAAGGCCGTCCTGCTCATCGCCGGAACGCTGCTGATCACCTTCCTGGTGCTGCTCAAGTTCAACTTCAACGTCTCCGAGCTGCTGGGCGAGGCGGCCAAGAACAGCGGCATGGGCAGTGCGTTCCTGGAGCCGGGCCTGAAGTACGGGGTCAACGCCACCTCCAAGCTCGACTTCCTCTCGCTCGGCATCGCGCTGGTCCTCGGCACCGCCGGACTGCCGCACATCCTCATCCGCTTCTACACCGTCCCCACCGCCCAGGCCGCCCGTAAGTCGGTCAACTGGGCGATCGGCATCATCGGCGGCTTCTACCTGATGACGATCGCGCTCGGCTTCGGCGCGGCGGCCCTGCTGGACCACGACGCGATCATCGCCTCCAACAAGTCCGGCAACACCGCGGCGCCCCTGCTCGCCGAGGAGATCGGCGGCGGCGCGGACTCCACCGGCGGCGCGATCCTGCTCGCGGTGATCTCCGCGGTGGCGTTCGCCACCATCCTCGCCGTGGTCGCCGGGCTCACCCTCGCCTCCTCGTCGTCCTTCGCCCACGACCTGTACGCCAACGTGATCCGCAAGGGCCAGGCGACGCAGAAGGAGGAGATCAGGGCCGCCCGCTGGGCCACTGTCGGCATCGGCACCGTCGCCGTCGTCCTCGGGGTGTTCGCGCGAGATCTCAACGTCGCGGGGCTCGTCGCCCTCGCCTTCGCGGTCGCCGCCTCCGCCAATCTGCCGACCATCCTCTACAGCCTGTTCTGGAAACGTTTCACCACGCAGGGCGCCCTCTGGTCGATCTACGGCGGGCTCGTTTCCTCCGTCTTCCTGGTGCTCTTCTCGCCCGTCGTCTCCGGCAAGCCGACCTCGATGTTCCCGGACGTCGACTTCCACTGGTTCCCGCTGGAGAACCCCGGCCTGATCTCCATCCCGCTGGGCTTCCTGCTCGGCTGGCTGGGCACGATCGTCTCCAAGGAGGAGCCGGACAAGGCCAAGTACGCCGAACTGGAGGTCCGCTCGCTCACCGGACACGGCGCCCACTGACGCCGAACGACCCCCGGCGGCCCCTCGACGTCACCGCCTTCGCGTACGGTGCGGGACAATTGACCGCACTGCACGCAAGCGAACCGTGAGGGGCCGCCGACATGCTGATCGACACCTATGGTCGAGTCGCAACCGACCTGCGTGTCTCCCTGACCGACAGGTGCAACCTGCGGTGCACCTACTGCATGCCGGAAGAGGGGCTTCAATGGCTCGCCAAGCCTGATCTGCTCACCGACGACGAGATCGTCCGGCTGATCCGGATCGCCGTCACGGACCTCGGTGTCACCGAGGTCCGCTTCACCGGCGGTGAGCCACTGCTGCGCCCCGGCCTCGTCTCCATCGTCGAGCGCTGCGCCGCCCTCACCCCGCGCCCCGAGATGTCCCTGACCACCAACGGCATCGGCCTGGAGCGCACCGCCGCCGCCCTGCGCGACGCCGGTCTGGACCGGGTCAACGTCTCGCTCGACACCCTGCGCCCCGACGTCTTCCAGACCATGACCCGGCGCAAGCGCCACGGCGATGTGATGCGCGGCCTCGCCGCCGCACACTCCGCCGGACTCACCCCGGTCAAGGTCAACGCCGTGCTGATGCCCGGGCTCAACGATGACGAGGCACCCGATCTGCTCGCCTGGGCCCTGGACAACGGCTATGAGCTGCGCTTCATCGAGCAGATGCCGCTCGACGCCCAGCACGGCTGGCAGCGCGAGGGCATGATCACCGCAGGGGACATCCTGGAGAGCCTGCGCACCCGCTTCACCCTCACCGCGGAGGGCGACGACGAGCGCGGTTCCGCCCCCGCCGAGCGCTGGCTCGTCGACGGCGGCCCGGCCCGCGTCGGCGTCATCGCCTCCGTCACCCGCCCCTTCTGCCGCGCCTGCGACCGCACCCGGCTCACCGCCGACGGACAGGTGCGCACCTGCCTGTTCGCGCGCGAGGAGTCCGATCTGCGGGGCGCGCTGCGCTCCGGCGCGCCGGACGAGGAGGTCGCCCGGCTGTGGCGGCAGGCGATGTGGGGGAAGAAGGCGGGATCCGGGCTGGACGACCCGTCGTTCCTCCAGCCGGACCGCCCGATGTCGGCGATCGGCGGCTGACCACCGGCGTCCGCGGGCGCTCACCGGCTTCGGCGTCCGCTCACTGGTTTTCGGCGGCCGACCACTCCTCCAGGGACACGACGTCCTTCAGGAAGCCGCGCATGCCCAGGAACTTCGAGAGATGCTCGCGGTGCTCCTCGCACGCCAGCCAGGTCTTCCGCCGCTCCGGGGTGTGGAGCTTGGGGTTGTTCCAGGCCAGCACCCAGACGGCGGGGGCGCGGCAGCCCTTGGCGGAGCAGATCGGGGTGTCGGTCTCGGTGGCGGCGTTGAGGATGTTCACACCGCAGATGCTACGGAAACCGGCGCGGACATGACGACGCCGGGCAGCCACGGGGGGAGCCGCCCGGCGTCGGTCCGTCGCTCCGACGGGGGATGCGGAGCGCGTACGAAGTATGTCACGAGGGATAGGGCGCGGTGCACCGGAACAGCATGATTGATCTGAGGTTTTCCTGAGCTTCCGGAAACGCGGCAGGTCAGCCGTGTCCCCCGCGTCCATCCTCGCTGGTATGTGCGGCATCTTCCGGACCGGGTTCCGCCGATGCCGAATACGGTGCCGAATGGGGCGCCGATGGCGGTTCCGCATCCGAAGGTGCCTCGTCCCGGCCGGAGGTGAGCATCGGGCGCATCGGCGTCGGGACGAAGGTCGTGGGGAGCGAAGGGGCGTTCTCCCGGCCCGCGTTCGCGATCACCACCGCCACGTAGGGCAGCAACACACCCAGCACCAGGGCAACGATGGCCACATGGCGCTCGACGTTCCACAGCACGGCCGCCAGCACGACCGCCACCGTCCGCACCGACATCGAGATCACATAGCGCCGCTGCCGGCCGCGCACGTCGTCGGCCAGCCCCTGACGGGCCCCGGTGATCCGGAAGACCTCGGTCTCGCTGTGCTTCCGCATCACGTTCCACCACCTGGTCCCCGAGCAGGTACCCCCCGCTCCGATACGTACTCAACGTTACGCCGCGCCCCCATACGGTTCGAGACCGGGGCACCCCGATGGGTGGCGACGGCCGTACGCCACGGCCCGTACGGGACGCTTCGACATGCGCCGTAGCGAAAACGGTCGAACACTGGGAGGAAACGCGCATCCCCCGCCGCGTCAGGAGGCGACATGAACTGGCTGTGGGCGATCGTCGTAGGCGTCATTCTCGGTGTGATCGCCAGGGCGATCCTGCCGGGCAAGCAAGACATCCCGCTGTGGCTGACCTGCATTTACGGCATCCTCGGAGCCATCATCGGCAATGCGGTGGCCGGATGGATCGGGGTCAGGCACACCGGCGGATTCGACTGGATCCGGCATCTGCTCCAGCTGGCCGGGGCCATCGTGATCGTTGCGCTCGGCACCCCGCTGTGGCAGACGATCCGCCACGGCGGCAGGAGAGAACGGGCCTGAGCGGCACGACCTCCTAGGGCCGGGAGCGCACCGCGGAAGCCGCGGCGGCCGGCGCGCGTGGTGGAAGCGCACCGGCCGCCGCTTCGTCCTGGAGGCGAGGGGTCACACGCCGGGGGTCACACGCCCTGGAGCTGGGCGATCTTCCGTCCGGCCTTGAGGTAGACCCCGCCGGAGGCCGGGGTGAGCCCGGCGTCCGCCAGCACCTCCGCGACCACCTCGGCCAGCGGCCGTACGGCCTGGGCCTCGGCGAGCACGATCGCCTTCTGCCCGTCCTCGGCCTCCACGACCAGCCGCAGCCCGTTCTGCTTGGCGACCCGGCGGGCCGCCGACGCGCTCGGCTGGAACTCCAGGACCTTGCTCAGCACGGTCGCGATGGTCTCGCCGCCGTGCTCCGCGGCGTCGACCACCGGCAGCGTCCCGACGTCGGTGAAGCTCTTCTTGGAGAACTGCGCGATGAAGCCCGCACGCGCCTTCATCGCCGCCTCGACGCCGTACAGCGCCGCCACGACCTCACCCGCCAGCACCTTCTTGAGGTCCATCGGGTGCAGCGACTTGGTCTCCAGCCGGGTGGTCGCGGCGGCGATCTCCGCGTCCGTCCACTCCGTCCACGCCTCCAGGTACGGCTTCATCAGCCGGTCCGGAATCGACATGATCTTGCCGAAGACATCGTCGGCGGGCGCGCTGAGCGCCACGTAGTTGCCCTTGGACTTGGACATCTTGGCGCCGGTGCCGTCCGTGCCCTCGATCAGCGGCATGGTGACGACCAGCTGCGGCTGCTGGCCGCGCAGCTCCATCAGCTTGCGGCCCATCTGGAGGTTGAGCAGCTGATCGGCGCCGCCCAGCTCCACGTCGCTCTCCAGCGCCACCGAGTCCAGGCCCTGCGCGATCGGGTACAGCAGCTCGGACATGGTCAGCCCGGACCCCGCGGCCAGCCGGTTGCGGAAGTCCTCGCGCTGGAGCAGCTGGGACACCGGCACCTGCGCGAGCAGCCCCAGCAACTCCGGGAAGGTGTACGGCGACAGCCACTCGCTGTTCTGCCGGAAGCTGACCTTCTCGAAGTCGAAGAACGGCCGGACCTGCTCCTGGTAGCCCGCGAGGTTCCGCGCGATGTCGTCGTCGGTGAGCGGCGGGCGCTCGGCCGTACGCCCCGACGGGTCGCCGATCTTGGCCGTGAAGTCACCGATCAGCAGCGTGACGTCGTGCCCCATCCGCTGGAAGCGGTTGAGGACGATCATCGGCACGGTGTGCCCGAGGTGCACATCGGCGGCCGTCGGGTCGATGCCCAGCTTGATGGCGAGGCCCTGGCCCGCGGACCGGCGCTCCTCGATCCGCTCGGCCAGCTCCTTGATCCCCGGCAGGACCTCGACCGTACGGGAGGCGATCAGCTCGGCCTGCTCCTGTGCCGACAGGTCGCTCAGATCGAGGGAGCGCCGCGCGGACGTCTCGGTGAGCAGTTGCTCGACGGTCTTGTCGGAGGAGAGGTCCTGGTCGAGCAGCTCGCGGGCGCGGGCGACGGATGCGCCGAGGCGTGTCATGGGGTTCCTGGTGAGAGTGGGGAGCGGACGGATGGGCGGGGACCAGTCTATTAGCCGCTCTCACACCCCCTTGCTGACCGAGCTCATGTTGAAGTCCGGGATCCGCAGCGCAGGCATCGCGGCCCGGGTGAAGTAGTCACCCCACTCGCGCGGCAGGGTCGGCTCGGTGCGCCCCGCCTCGGTGGCCCGGGACAGCAGGCTCACCGGCGACTCGTTGAACCGGAAGTTGTTCACCTCGCCGACGACCTCGCCGCCCTCCACCAGATACACCCCGTCCCGGGTCAGCCCGGTCAGCAGCAGGGTGGCCGGATCGACCTCGCGGATGTACCACAGGCAGGTCAGCAGCAGGCCCCGCTCGGTCGAGGCGACCATCTCCTCCAGCGAGCGGGTGCCGCCCGCGTCCAGGATCAGGTTGTCGATCCCCGGGGCCAGCGGCAGCCCGGTCAGCCCCGCCGAGTGCCGGGTGGTGACCAGGTGCTTCAGCACCCCGTCCCGGATCCAGTCGGTGGCGGGGAGCGGCAGCCCGTTGTCGAACACCGACGCGTCGTCCCCGGAGGAGTGCGCGATCACGAACGGCGCCGCCTCCAGACCCGGCTCGTGCGGATCGCTGCGCAGCGTCAGCGGCAGCTCCGACAGCGTGTCCCCGACCCGGGTGCCGCCGCCCGGCTTGCTGAAGACCGTACGGCCCTCCGCCGCGTCCCGGGCCGACGAGGACCACAGCTGGTAGATCAGCAGATCGGCCACGGCGGTCGGGGGCAGCAGCGTCTCGTAGCGGCCCGCCGGAAGCTCGACCTTCCGCTCCGCCCAGCGCAGCCGCTGCGCCAGCTCGGCGTCGATCGCGGCCGGGTCCACGTCCGTGAAGTCCCGGGTCGCCCGCCCGGCCCAGGCCGAGCGCGTCATGTCCGGCGACTTGGCGTTCAGCTCCAGCGTGCCGCTCGGCTGGTCATGGCGCAGCCGCAGCCCGCCGGAGGTGCCCAGATAGCTGGAGACCACCTCATGGCTGGCGAACCCGTACAGCTCCCGGCCGCCCGCGCGGGCGGCGGCGAACGCCTCGCCGAGCGCCGGGGCGAACGCCGCGAACACCTCCGAGGAGGTCTCGGCGGGGGAGTCGGCGAAGCCGGGGGAGGCGGGCCGGGGCTCGACCAGCGGCTGGGCGTCCTCGGCCGGTCCCGCGTCCCGCGCGGCCGCCTCGGCGGCCCGTACCAGCGGCTCCAGCTCCTCGGCGGTCACGGCCGACCGGGACACCACCCCGGAGGCGGTGCCCTCCGCTCCGTCCACCGTGGCCACCACGGTCAGGGTGCGGCCCCGGGTGACGCCGTTGGTGGTCAGCGCGTTGCCCGCCCAGCGGAGGTTGGCGGTCGACGTCTCGTTCGCGATCACCACACAGCCGTCCGCGCGGGACAGCTCCAGGGTGCGTTCCACGATCTCGTGCGGCTTCACGCTCATGCTCCCGCCTCCTGGGTGGTGTTGAGGATGTTCACGCCGCGGAAGAGCGCGGACGGGCAGCCGTGCGACACCGACGCGACCTGGCCGGGCTGGGCCTTGCCGCAGTTGAAGGCGCCGCCCAGGACGTACGTCTGCGGCCCGCCGACCGCCGTCATCGAGCCCCAGAAGTCGGTGGTGGTCGCCTGGTACGCGAAGTCCCGCACCTGCCCGGCCAGCTCCCCGTTCCGGATGCGGTACGCCCGCTGCGCCGTGAACTGGAAGTTGTAGCGCTGCATATCGATCGACCATGAGCGGTCGCCGACCAGATAGAGCCCGTTCTCGACATCGCCGATGAGCCCGTCCGTGGCCGGGCCGCCGGGGTCCGGTCGCAGCGACACGTTCGCCATCCGCTGCACCGGCACATGGCCCGGTGAATCGGCGTACGCACACCCGTTGGACCGGCCCAGACCGGTCAACCGGGCGATTCTGCGGTCCAGCTGATACCCCACCAGCCTGCCGTCCTTCACCAGGTCCCAGGACTGCGCGGCCACGCCCTCGTCGTCGTACCCGATCGTGGCCAGCCCGTGTTCGGCGGTCCGGTCGCCGGTGACGTTCATGATCTCCGAGCCGTACCGCAGGCTGCCCAGCTGGTCGAAGGTGGCGAACGACGTCCCCGCGTACGCCGCCTCGTACCCCAGCGCCCGGTCCAGCTCGGTCGCGTGGCCGATCGACTCATGGATCGTCAGCCACAGATTGGACGGATCGATCACCAGGTCGTACGAGCCCGCCTCGACCGACGGCGCCGCCATCTTCTCCGCCAGCAGCCCGGGCAGTTCGGCCAGCTCCGCGTCCCAGTCCCAGCCGCCCGGCCCGCGCCCGGTGAGGTACTCCCAGCCGCGGCCGACCGGCGGGGCCAGCGTGCGCATCGAGTCGAACTCGCCGCTCGCCGGATCCACCGCCACCGCGGTCAGCTGCGGATGCAGCCGCACCCGCTGCTGGGTGGTCGTGGTGCCCGCCGTATCCGCGTAGAACTTGTTCTCATGGACGGTCAGCAGCGACGCGTCCGCATGCGCCACCCCGTCCGCCGCCAGCAGCCGCGAACTCCACTCGGCCAGCAGCCCGGTCTTGTCCGTGTCCGGCACGTCGAACGGATCGATCTCGTACGACGACACCCACGTCCTGTCGGCGTGCACCGGCTCGTCCGCCAGTTCCACCCGCTCATCGGACCCCGCCGCCTCGATCACCTTGGCCGACAGCTTCGCCATCGCCACGGCCTGCGAGGCCACCCGCGCCGCCGCGTCCATCGACAGGTCCACCCCGGACGCGAACCCCCAGCTCCCCCCGTGCACCACCCGGACCGCGTACCCCAGGTCCGTGACGTCGGACGACCCCGCGAGCCGGGCGTCCCGCAGCCGCCACGAGGCGCTGCGCACCCGCTCGAACCGGAAGTCCGCATGCTCGGCCCCCAACGCCCGCGCCCGCGCGAGCGCCGCGTCGGCGAGCGCGTGCAACGGCAGCGCGAGGAAGGACGGATCGATCTCGTGCGACACGGGCGACCCCTTCGTCGATGTATGTCCGACCGCAGTGAACCATGCCGCTACGACACCGGGGGTGTCCATCGCGTTACCCGGCGCAGGCCGCGGTGGGCCGTCAGGCGGATCGGGGCCAGTCGTCCATGGTCCCGTGGTCGCGCGCCGCGTCGTCCAGCGCCCGCATTCCGAGGTCGACGAGCGGGTTCCGCCGGCTGCCCCGGCGCACGCAGGTGAGGATCCGCCGCGTCGGCATGTTCCCGCTCGCCACCGGAATCCGCGCCACCGCCCCGCCCGCCGGGCCCTCGGCCAGCCGAGGGATGAGCGAGACGCCCAGCCCGTTCCCGACCAGCGACCAGACCGCCGGCCACTGGGTGGCGGCGTGCACGATCCGCGGCGAGAACCCGGCCGCCGCGCACAGCACCCGCACCCGCTGGGCGTGGTCGCAGGTGCCCGGGTCGGCGACGATCCAGTCCTCGGCCGCCGCGTCCTCCAGCCGCACCGACCCCGCCCGCGCCAGCGGGTGGGCGGCGGGCACCAGCAGGAAGTACGGCTCCTCCAGCAGGGGGCTCTGCTCGAACCGCGCGTCATCCGGCTGCGGCCCGCCCTCGATGGGCTCCACGACCGCGAGATCCACCTCGCCCGCCACCAGCAGATCCATGCTCTCCACGGTGTCGCACTCGCGCACCCGCACCAGGAGGTCGGGATGGCTGTGCCGCAGCCGCCCGGCCGCGGGGGCGATCAGGCCGCTGATCGCGGTGGTGAAGCCCGCGATGCGCAGCGGTCCGGTCATGCCCGCCCGGTACGACTCCAGCTCCGCCTGCGCCTCCTCCCACCGGGCCAGCAGCGCGTCGGCGTGGTCGATGAGCAGGAGCGCGGCCGGGGTCAGCCGGACGCCGCGGCCCTGCGGCTCCAGGAGCGGCACCCTGAGCTCGCGCGCCAGCTCGCGCACATGGTGGGAGACCGCCGACGGGGTGAGATGCAGGGCCTCGGCGGCCGCGGTGACCGTGCCCTGCTGGTGCACCATGCGGAGCATGTGAAGCCGACGCAGGTCAATCATGAAACTATTTTGCACACACGACCAGCAAAACGTGCAATGGACCGCAACGGTCGGCCGGGGTCATCCTGCTGGCATGTGCACCGACACGAGCACCATCGTTTCCCGGCACACCACCAGCGAGGGCGTCGTGGTCTGGAGCCGCTGCGCCTGCGGACGGCTTCGGATGCTCCTGGTCCCCTACGGCATCGACGGCACGGCACTCGCCGCGGGCGGACACGGCACCCGGCGCCCCCGCCGCGGCCGGGCGACATGACGCCCCCACCCCGCGCCACTCGCCTCGCAGCCCTCTGGACCCTCATCGGTCTGGTGCTGCTGACCCTCAACCTGCGGGCGGCCATCACCGGCATCCCCCCGGTCCTGGGCCAACTCCAGGACCACTTCGGGCTCACCGGCATCGAGGCGGGCGTGCTCGCCACCCTGCCGGAGCTGTGCCTGGGCATCTTCTCCGCGCTCACCCCCGTGCTCGCCCGCCGCATCGGCACCCAGGCGGCGATCACCGTGGCGCTCGTGGTGCTCACCGTCGGGCTCCTGCTGCGCGTACTCCCCGCCCAGCCGGCGCTGTTCACCGGCACCGTGCTGGCCGGGGCCGGGATCGCCACGGGCAACGTGCTGGTGCCCGCGGTCATCAAGCACGCGTTCCCCCGCCACGTGGGACCGCTCACCGGCCTGGCGATGATGCTGATGTCCGTCAGCGGCGCCGCCGCTGCGGGCCTGGCCGTCCCCCTGGACCACATGGGCGGCTGGCGGCTGGCCCTCGCCGCGTGGGCGGCCCCGTCCCTGATCGCGGCCCTGGTCTGGTGCCCGCTCGCCCTCCGCGGGCGGAAGCAGCCACCGGAACGGGCGCCCGCCCGCGCGGAGAAGGGAGCGCTGCTGCGCTCGCCGCTGGCGTGGTCCCTCACGGTCTTCATGGGGATGACGTCGCTGATGTTCTACACGCTGACGGCGTGGCTTCCCCAGATCATGCGCGACCACGGCTTCGCGCCCGCCACCGCCGGAATGATGAACTCGGTCATCATCATCATCGGAATCCCCCTCGGCTTCGTCGTCCCCGTGGTCGCCGCCCGCCTGCGCGACCAACGCCCGCTCGTCCTCGGGGTCGTCACCCTGATGGCGATCGGACTCGTCGGCCTGCTCCTGGCTCCCCGGGCCGGATGGGTCTGGGTCGCGGTCTTCGGCGTCGCCACCGGCAGCGCGTTCCCGATCGCCCTCACCCTCCTCAACCTGCGCTCACCCACGGCCGCGGTCACGGCCCGCCTCTCGGGCATGGCCCAGTCCGGCGGATACCTCCTCGCCGCGACCGGCCCCCTGACCTTCGGCGTACTGCACAGCGTCACCGGCGGCTGGGAGCCGTCGATCGCCCTGCTGCTCCTGCTGGTCGTGCCCGAGCTGATCTGCGGCCTCCTGGCCGCCCGCCCCGGCGTCGTACGCCTGAGCCCCCCACGGCCGGAGGACCCCACGGAGCACCCCACCGCCCCCGCGAACACCCCCGCCCCGCCCGCGCGGTGACCGTGCCGACTACGCGAGGGGCGGCTGGCGTTCGGCTGCGCGGCTGAGGCTGTCCTCGATGCGGGCCAGGGCGCGGATCGTGGCTTCCCGGTCCTCTTCGGCCAGGCCGTCGACGGTGCTTTCCTCGAGGTCCGCCCAGACCTGTTCGACTTCCTTGCGCAGGGCGAGGCTGGCGGCCGTGGGTTCGACGATGGTGGCGCGCTTGTCGGATTCGCTGGGGCGGCGACGGACGAAGCCCGCGTGCTCCAAGCGCTTGACGGTGCGGGTCATGGTGGCCGCGTCGGAGCCGAGGAGGCGTACGAGGTCTGTCTGGCGCTGGGGGCCGAGGTCCCACAGCTGCATCATGACCAGCTCCTGCCCGGGGTGCAGTCCCACGCGGCGCAGGAGTTGTCCGGCGAGCATCCGGTGCAGGCGGGCCACGCGGAAGATCGCGTGGTTCATGGCTCCCGCCCGGATCGAGGGCGGCATCGGCGGGCGGGCCATGTCCGCGGCGGAGCAGTCCGCGGGCGATGCGGCGCCGGGGTCGTTCGACACGTCCTTCATAACCCTCTCGCAGTGATGATTGCCTGGGCAGGGACATTCTATCGCTGGTCCCTGCCACCGCCCGAGAGCGGGTGTCAGGTGCCAGCAAGCAAAGGGGAGTGACGCACATCACGGTCTTCGGGGAATCGATTCTCGGATTTACTTGTTCGGACAGGCAATGGCATCGTGTGATGCCGCGCATCCAAGCCGAACAGGAGTCTGATCATGACAACGGCCTTCGCCCCCTACGACCTCGGCGGCCTCCGCCTGTCCAGCCGCATCGTGATGGCGCCCATGACCCGCAGCCGTGCGTACGGTCCCGGGCAGAGCGCCACCGAGCTGATGGCGGCCTACTACGCGCAGCGGGCGGGCGCCGGGCTGATCGTCACCGAGGGCACGCAGCCTTCGGTGGTCGGACAGGGGTATCCGGACACCCCCGGCATCCACTCCGCCGAGCAGATCGCGGCCTGGCGCAAGGTCACCGACGCCGTGCACGCGGAGGGCGGCAGGATCTTCCTCCAGTTGATGCACACCGGCCGGGTCGGGCACCCGAGCCTGATGGGGCTCACTCCGGTCGGCGCCTCCGCGGTCGCCGCCAAGGGGCAGGTCTATACGCACGACGGGCCGCAGGACTTCGTCACGCCGCACGAGCTGACCGAGGCGGAGATCGCGGAAACCGTCGCCGACTTCGCGACCGCCGCGCGCAACGCCGTCGAGGCGGACTTCGACGGCGTGGAGCTGCACGGCGCCAACGGCTATCTGATCCACCAGTTCCTCGCGCCGAACTCCAATCGGCGCACCGACGCCTGGGGCGGCAGCCCCGAGCGGCGGATCCGCTTCGCCGTCGAGACCGCGCGGGCCGTGGCCGAGGCCATCGGCGGGGACAAGGTCGGCTTCCGTATCTCCCCCGGCAACCCCTTCAACGACATCGACGAGAGTGACCGGACGGACGTGGAGGCCACCTACACCGCCCTGGTGGACGCGCTCGCCCCGCTCGGCCTGGCCTACCTCCACCAGATGGAGGCTCCCGAGATCCGCGACCTGACCGTACGGCTGCGCAAGGCATGGCCGAGTACCTTCGTCCTCAACCCGTTCACCGGTACGGAGCCCACCGGCCCCGACGCGCTGACGCTCATCGAGGACGGCACCGCCGACCTGATCGCCTACGGGGCGCTCTACCTCGCCAACCCCGACCTGCCCGTCCGCCTCGCCGCGGGCGGCCCCTTCAACACCCCGGACCGCGCCACCTCCTTCGGCGGCGACCACCGTGGCTACACCGACTACCCCGCCCTCGGCTGAACCGGAGACCCACCATGAGCTTTACGACCCGCCCCGGAACGTACGGGGCACGGCAGCCAGGAGCTGCGGTTCGCTGGCTGAACAAGGTGACCATGCGCCAGATCGTCCGCAAGGGCGGCGGGAAGATGCTCGGCGGCTTGGACGCCCTCGTGCTGACCACGGTCGGCAAGAAGAGCGGTGAGCCCCGTAAGTCCCCGGTGTGCTGGTTCCCCGGGGAGGGCGAAAGCTGGCTGATCGTGGCCTCGGCCAACGGAGCCGCGAAGAACCCCGCCTGGTATTACAACCTCGCCGCTCACCCCGACCAGGCAGCCATCACCCTCGCCGGCCGCACCGTGCCCGTCACCGCCGAACAGCTGCACGGCGAAGAACGCGAACGCGCCTGGCGCGGGATCGCCGACGCGTCGGCACGCTTCGGTCAGTATCAGCAGAAGACCGATCGCGAACTGCCCGTCATCCGCCTCACCCCGAGGCTCACCGGATGAAGCGCACCTCGGGGTGGTCGGGGGAGGGGCCGTCCAGCAGATCCTGCGGGCGGCCCCGCAGATGCTGGTCGAAGAAGGCCGGGATGTAGGCGCGCTGGGCGGCGACACTGCCCTCGGGGTCCACGGTGCCGATGTAGTCCTCACGGAGCTGGGCGGGGATGTCCAGGGTCTCGTCCAGGGCGGGCACGAACGACTGGGCGTCGGTGTAGCTGAAGTGGCGGGCCCGCTCCAGGCTCAGATCGCGCTTCCAGCCGGTCGAGCGGTCCCAGAAGGATTGCCATGAGGGCTTGTTCAAGTGAGTCTGGTCCGCCTTGCCCATGAGCATGAACGGGCGGTCCAGCCCTTCCAGGGCCACGGGGAGGAATTCGGTCGCGCTGTACTGAAGCGTGCCGTCCATGTTGATCCCCGCGTCGATCCGGGGGTCCACGCGCATGGTCTCCGCCGCGGTGACCCCTCCGCCTGAATGGCCGTACATGCCTGTCCGCTTCAGGTCGAGCGCCCGGCCCAGGCCGTGCGGCACGGGGCGCCCCTCGGCGTCGGGGTTGCGGCCGTCCCGTAAGGCAGCGAGTTGGTCGAGGACGAAGCGGGTGTCGCGTACCCGGGTGTCGATCGCCTTCTTGGTCTTCCCGGGCGTGCCCGCATCCTTCGCCAGTTCGACCCGGCCGTCCGGGAACTCCACCGGAGAGGTCTCATAGGTGTGGTCCATGGTGACCACCACATAGCCACGGCTCGCGAGTTCCATGGCCATCGAGGTGCCCAGGGAGCGGGGCATACCCAGGCCCGGTGAGTACAGCAGGACCGGCCGCCTGCCACGGCTGTCGGCCGGGGCTCCCGAGGCCGCGTCCGTACGGATCGCGGCCCAGTCCACCTCGCCGGGGCGCGCCAGGTTGTAGGAGCCCGACTCGTCCAGGTGGCGCGCGGCCCCGGGCCGCAGATACGGCTGGCGGGGATACCCGCGCGTCGAACGCGCCGGATACCAGACGCTGACCATCAGCTCCCGATCCCTTCCCGAGACCCAGGGATCGGGCCGGTCGCGGTCGACGAGATGCAGCTCCGTGCTCCCGACCGGGTACCGACCGGTCGGCTCGGGCAGCTCGAACCGGACGGCTTCCTGCACTGTGGAGGACGACGGCGCGGGGGCGGCGGAGGCGGCCGCACCGGTGGTGAGGGCGAGGGCGAGGCCCGCCGCGGTGGCTAAAACTCTGTTGATGCGCATGAGGGCCAATCTGGTTCCGCGCCCCGTACCGGGACATCCGGCGACAGGAGGAGCCGACCCCGGCATGTCACTGAGGGTTCCTCCTGAGGGTTTCTGTAGGAAGTCGACAGGGTCGGCTACGCGCCCCTGTGCGCGCTCGATTCTCCGAACCCATCCGTAGCCCGGTAGTTTTTCCGCACGAGGGTCGACACACGTACGGACACAGCGTGGGGTCGAGCACGACATCTACAAGAGAGGGTGGTCCCTTGAGCCGCTCGGTTCTCGTCACCGGAGGCAACCGCGGCATCGGCCTCGCCATCGCCCGGGCCTTCGCCGACGCAGGCGACAAGGTCGCCATCACCTATCGGTCCGGTGAGCCGCCGGCCGGCTTTCTCGCGGTGAAGTGCGACATCACCGAGCCCGAGCAGGTCGAGCAGGCGTACAAGGAGATCGAGGAGAAGCACGGCGCGGTCGAGGTTCTGGTGGCCAACGCCGGGGTCACCCGTGACCAGCTGCTGATGCGCATGTCGGAGGAGGACTTCGCCTCCGTCCTCGACACCAACCTCACCGGTACGTTCCGCATGGTCAAGCGGGCCAACCGGGGCATGCTGCGGGCCCGTAAGGGGCGCGTGGTGCTGATCTCGTCGGTGGTCGGGCTCATGGGCTCCGCCGGGCAGGCGAACTACGCCGCGTCCAAGGCCGGCCTGGTCGGCTTCGCGCGTTCGCTCGCCCGGGAGCTGGGCTCGCGGAACATCACCGTCAACGTGGTCGCGCCCGGTTTCGTCGACACGGACATGACGCGCGCGCTCAGCGACGAGCAGCGCGAGAACATCGTCAAGCAGGTGCCGCTCGCGCGCTACGCGCAGCCCGAGGAGATCGCCGCCTCGGTCCGCTTCCTGGCCTCCGACGAGGCCGCGTACATCACTGGAGCCGTCATCCCTGTCGACGGCGGATTGGGCATGGGTCACTGAACGTCATGAGTGGAATTCTCGCCGGTAAGCGCATCCTCGTCACGGGCGTCATCACCGAGTCCTCGATCGCCTTCCACGCCGCGAAGCTCGCCCAGGAGGAGGGCGCCGAGGTCATCCTGACCGGCTTCGGCCGGGTCTCCCTCGTCGAGCGGATCGCCAAGCGGCTGCCCAAGCCCGCCCCGGTCATCGAGCTGGACGTGCAGAACCAGGAGCACCTCGACGGGCTCGCCGACAAGGTGCGCGAGCACCTGGGGGAGGGCGTCGACCTCGACGGTGTCGTGCACTCCATCGCCTTCGGCCCGCAGGGCGCGTTCAACTTCCTGGAGGGCAGCTGGGAGGACGTCGGCACCGCCGTGCACGTCTCGGCGTACTCCCTCAAGGCGCTCACCATGGCCTGCCTGCCGGTCATGCCGCGCGGCGGCTCCATCGTCGGGCTGACCTTCGACGCCCAGTTCGCGTGGCCGAAGTACGACTGGATGGGCGTGGCCAAGGCCGCCCTGGAGTCGACCAGCCGCTACCTCGCCCGCGACCTGGGCGAGAAGAACGTGCGCTGCAACCTGGTCTCGGCCGGGCCCATCAAGTCCATGGCCGCGAAGTCCATCCCGGGCTTCGAGGAGCTGGCGGACGTCTGGAACCACCGGGCCCCGATCGGCTGGGACCTGACCGACCCGGAGCCCGCGGGCCGCGGTGTCGTCGCCCTGCTGTCCGACTGGTTCCCGCGCACCACCGGCGAGATCGTGCACGTCGACGGCGGCGTGCACATGATGGGCGCCTGAGCACCCGGACGCGTCGATACGGCCGCCGTCCCGTCCCGCGCGAAAGCGGGGCAGGGGCGGCGTTCGCATGTCGGGATGCATGTCGGGGTGCATGGCGGCGGTGCCTGTCGGCCGTCACCCGTTCGGACCAGCGGGCGGGCGGGCGGATGGCGCCGCACGCAGGGTGGAGACACCACACGACAAGGCACGACTCGCGGAGCGACAGCCCGGCCGAGGAGGTCCTGCCATGCGTACGCCCCGTCGCTTCGCGGTCGCCTCGCTGATCGTCGCCGCGATCGGGTGCGTCCTCGCCGCCTCCGACTCCGTAGCGTCCGTCGCATCCGTCGCGTCCGCCCCGCAGGAACGCCCCCGGCCGCGCGAGGCCGCCTGTTCCACGTCGCTGCGCGGCTCGCACGCCACCGCCAGCTGCTTCAACCCCTACCCCGACGCCGACCGGGTGCAGCTGCACGTCGAATGCGCCCGCTGGTGGGACCCGGACATGGACAGCCGCCGGGTGGAGGTGGGCCCGGCGCAGCACGTGGAGCTGGACGAGCGCTGCTGGAAGGACATCCGCAGGGCGTGGGTCACCCACCGCCGCCGCTGAGGGGGGCGTTCAGCCGGCCTCGGGCCCGAGGCGGCAGGCGAACGGGTGGGTGCTCGCCTCGGCCGCCGCCCGCTCCCCGTCCCGCTGCCGGATGGCGTCCACCAGCCGCGCGTGGTCCACGTACGCCTCGGGGCTCATGCCGTCGGCCACGTCGGCGCGCAGGAAGTCCCGTACGACCGCTCCCAGGTCCGCGTAGAGCGCCTCCAGTACGTCGTTGTGGGCGGCGGCCACGATCGCCATGTGGAGCGTCGCGTCCGCCTCCACGAACACGTCCGCGTCACCGGACTCCCAGGCCCGCTCGCGCCGGTCCAGCTGGGCGTCGATCTGCTTGACGTCCTGTTCGGTACGGCGCTCCGCGGCCAGCTGCGCGGCCTTCGTCTCCAGGGCGCTGCGCAGCTCGGCCACGTGCCGCGGGTCGGCGCTCGCGAAGCGGCGGTGCATCACCCCGGCCAGCTCGCTGGTCGCGAGGACGTACGTGCCCGAGCCCTGCCGGATGTCCAGCAGGCCGTTGTGCGCCAGCGCGCGCACCGCCTCGCGCACGGTGTTGCGCGCCACCCCGAGCTGCTCGACCAGTTCGGGCTCGGTCGGGATCCGCGAGCCCACCGGCCATTCGCCCGAGGTGATCTGGGCGCGCAGCTGGGCGATCACCTGGTCGGCGAGGGCGGAGCGCTGGGTCGACGTCAGCGGCATGACTCTCCTGTGCCTGGGGCCTGCTGGGACTGCTGGGGGCTGCTGGGGCTGCGAAACGAGCCGTTCCATCACGAGCCGTTCCATGATGCCGTCTGGTTGTCACCTCGCGGTTACATATCAACTGGACAGGCATTCATCCCATGATTCTATGATGGTCGGCATGTCCAACGACGACCTCGCGACGCTCGACCCCGCGGCCCCCGCCCAACGGGACCACGAACCGCGCCCCGCGCCCTCGCCGTGGCGCCGCCGCATCGTGGTCGTCGGCCTGCTGCTGGCCGCGCTCAACCTGCGCCCCGCCGTCACCAGCCTCGGCCCGCTCCTGAAGGAGGTCCGCGACGACCTCGGCATGAGCGGCACCATCGCCGGACTGCTCACCTCGATGCCCGCAGCCTGCTTCGCCGTCTTCGGCATCACCGCGCCCCGGCTGGCCCGCCGCTTCGGCCCAGGAGCCGTCGTCTGCACCGGTCTGGCGGCCATCGCCACGGGCCTGGCGCTGCGCCCGTTCGCGGGCGGGACCGTGGCCTTCCTGTGCGCCAGCGCGCTCGGCCTGGCCGGGATCGCGGTCAGCAACATCCTGATGCCGGTGATCGTCAAGGGCTGGTTCCCGGACCGGGTGGGCTCGATGACCGGCCTCTACTCCATGGGGCTGTCACTGGGCACGGCCAGCGCCGCAGCCGCCACGGTGCCCATGACCGACGCGCTGGGCGGCAGCTGGCGGGCCGGGCTCGGGGTGTGGGCGGTGCTCGCCGGGGTCGCGATGGTGCCCTGGCTGTTCCTCGCCCGCGACCGTACGCACCGCCGGACCGAGCAAGCGGCCGCACCGGAGCCCGCGTCCGACCAGCCCGTGTCCGGCGCGGCGGGCACCCGGATCACCCGGAGCCCCACGGCCTGGGCGATGGCCGTCTTCTTCGGCCTCCAGTCCACCGCCGCGTACATCACCATGGGCTGGATGCCGCAGATCTTCCGCGACGCGGGGGTCTCCGCCTCCACCTCCGGGGTGCTGCTCGCGGTCATCATGGCCATGGGCGTCCCGCTGGCCTTCGTCCTGCCCCGCGTGGCGGCCCGGCTGCGCAACCAGGGCGTGCTGGCCGTGGTCCTCGGCGTCTGCGGGCTCATCGGCTACGCCGGGCTGTGGCTGGCCCCGGCGGGCGGCGCCTGGGTGTGGGCCGTCCTGCTCGGCGTCGCCAACTGCGCCTTCCCGCTCGCCCTCACGATGATCAGCATGCGGGCCAGGACCAGCGCGGGCGTGGTCCGGCTCTCCGCCTTCGCCCAGAGCACCGGCTATCTGCTGTCCATCCCGGGCCCGCTGCTGGTCGGCACGCTGTACCAGCACAGCGGCGGCTGGGAGGCGCCGCTCGCGCTGATGGCCGGGCTCATGGTGCCGCAGATCGTGACGGGCCTGCTGGCCGGGCGTGACCGCACCCTCGAAGACGAGATCTGACCGCCGGGTGGGACACTGGCCGCATGCCAGTGCTCGATGAGAACCCGCCGGACGGCCAGAAGAAGCTCCTCCTCATCCTGGGCGTGATGCTCGGGATCACGGTGGTCATCGGCGTGATCGCCACCATCGTCTCTCCCTGACCCTCGTCCTCGCTCAGTAGGGGCAGCACCACCATCCCCTAGGGGGCCAGGGTCAGGGGGAACTGGGTGGATCACCGGATGGGCACCGGCCCGCCCGCTCCGTAGCGTCGAACCATCCGAAGCAGCGTGGTTCCCCGACCGGAGGCGATCCCCATGTCCGCCCGCACCCCCACCCGGCCCGCGAACCCGGCGGACGGTGGCATGGACGTCCGGCTGCCGTGGTGGGCCCTCGCGCTGCCCGCCCTCGCCTTCGCGGTGCTGCTGCTCCTGCTTACCGGGCCGTCCGACGCGCAGGCCGCCGGCGGCTCGGGCGCCCTCGCGCAGTTCCTGGAGCTGGTGCGTCAGACCCTCGGCCACCTGGGGGTGTGACCGACCGTGCGCGGGGGCACCCTCCGGTGCGCGGGGGCACCCGCTTTGTGCGCTCACTTTGGTGAGCACCGTTTCAACACCCTGCGCCTCGCCAGCCGTTTCATGCGAAGCTGGGACGCATGAGCGTCGATGTGCCCCGCAGGATTGTCATTCTCCGACACGCCAAGGCCGACTGGCCCGAGGTGGCAGACCATGAGCGGCCGCTCGCGGAGCGCGGCCGCAAGGACGCCCCACTCGCCGGGCGCCGGCTCACCGAAGCCGGTCTGGTCCCCGAACTGACCCTCTGCTCCACGGCCGTGCGCACCCGGGAGACCTGGAAGCTCGTGGTCCACGAGCTTCCCCAGCGCCCCAAGACGGTCTACGAGGAGCGGCTGTACGACGCCTCACTCGGCGAACTGATCGCGGTCCTGAACGAGACGTCCGACGACATCACCGACCTGCTGGTGGTCGGCCACAACCCCGGGGTGCACGCCCTCGCCGACGCCCTCGCGGGCCAGGCCGCGGAGGGCACCCGGGAGCGGATGGCCCGCACCGGATTCCCCACCTCCGCGATCGCGGTGGTGACCTTCAACGGCTCGTGGAAGTCGGTCGAGCACGGTGTCGGCCGCCTCGACGACTTCTGGGCGCCGCACGAGTAGACCCCGCCGCCGTACCCTTCCGCCGTCGTACCGCCGCACCGTTCCGCCTCCGTACCGTTCCGCCCGCCTCGGCAGCGAGGCGGGCGGAACCGGGAGCGGTCGGCCGGGGGCCCGGCGGAGTGGTCAGTCCTCTTCGTGCGCGTCCGCGGCCTCGACCTCTTCACGGGTCACGCCCAGCAGGTACAGCACGGTGTCCAGGAACGGCACGTTCACCGCGGTGTGCGCGGCCTCCCGTACGACCGGCTTGGCGTTGAAGGCGACCCCGAGCCCGGCCGCGTTCAGCATGTCCAGGTCATTCGCCCCGTCGCCGATCGCGACGGTCTGCACCAGCGGCACCCCCGCCTCGGCCGCGAAGCGCCGCAGCAGCCGGGCCTTGCCCGCCCGGTCCACCACCTCGCCGATCACGCGCCCGGTGAGCTTGCCGTCCACGATCTCCAGGGTGTTGGCGGAGGCGAAGTCCAGCCCCAGCCGCTCCTGGAGATCATCGGTGACCTGCGTGAAGCCGCCGGAGACCACTCCCACCTGGTAGCCCAGGCGCTTGAGGGTACGGATCAGGGTGCGGGCGCCGGGCGTGAGCCGGACCTCCGCGCGCACCTTCTCCACCACCGACTCGTCGATCCCCGCCAGCAGCGCGACCCGCGCGTGCAGCGACTGCTCGAAGTCCAGCTCGCCGCGCATCGCCCGGGCCGTGACCTCGGCGACCTCGGCCTCGCAACCCGCGTGGGCCGCGAACAGCTCGATCACCTCGTCCTGGATCAGCGTCGAGTCCACGTCCATGACCACCAGCCGCTGGGCCCGGCGCTGGAGCCCCGACGCCACGACCGCCACGTCGACCCCGATGTCGGCCGCCTCGGTGGCCAGCGCGGTGCGCAGCGGCTCCGTCTCGGCGCCGGACACCTCGAAGTCCACGGCCGTCACCGGATACTTCGCCAGCCGGAAAATGCGGTCGATGTTGCCGCCGGTGCCGGTGATACGGGCGGCGATCGCGGCCACCGCCTCGGCGGTCAGCGGATGCCCCAGCACGGTGACGTGCGACCGGCCGGTACCGCGCGGACGGTTGTCGCCCCGGCCCGAGATGATCTCGGCCTGCATCCGCTGCGACTCGGCCCAGCTGTGCACGGTGGCCCGCAGCTCCCCCTCCGCCCCGTCGCCCTTCGGGGCCGTGACCAGGACGCACAGCACGATGCGGCCCCGGGTGACGACCTGCTCTATGTCGACTATGTCCACGCCGTACGCGGCGAGGGTGTCGCAGAGCCCGGCGGTGAGGCCGGGGCGGTCCTTGCCGAAGATCTTGACAAGGAGGGTGGGATCGCCGTCGGCCGGGACGGCGGTGGCAGGAGGAATCTGCGATGCGCTCATGGTCTTACCACCGTATCCGGCCGCCGCCGCCCGGCGCGCGGCAGCCCGCGTCGTGGACGGCCATGTGGTGGGGAACGTTCATCCACCGGACGCCACCGCGTCACCGCCGGTCCGTGCCCCGGCGCCGGCCGTGATCGACTCGGTCGGAGCGAGTTGCCCGGATCATCCGTGATCGGCGGCATCTATGCGCGCTTATCGCTTTCCGGGGTTTTTCCGGATGAGTCAACGTGCCCGAGATGCCATCTTGTCAAAACCCGACTTCCGGTTAAGCGACTGAGCCTGAAATAGTTCCTCACGATGTTCGCCATCCCTAGACTCCCTGTGCAGGGGGTAGCTCGGGGGACAACTAGTGGGGCATGGAGTGCCGGAACTCGTACTGGAATTGAACGGACGGACCTGGACGCTTGATCCATCCAGGTCATACAGCGTGGGGCGTGACCCACAGGGCGACATGGTGCTGGACGACGCCAGAGTCTCCTGGCGGCACGCCACGGTGCGCTGGGGCGGGCGCAGTTGGATCATTGAAGATCACGGCAGCACCAACGGCACTTATGTGCAAGGCCGGCGAATCCAACAGACGGAAATCGGCCCAGGTGCGGCCGTGCATCTCGGCAACGCCACCGATGGCCCCCGCCTGAACGTTTCGGGGGCGGGCGCGGGGGCGGGCGCGGGTGCCGCCGCGTACAGCCCGCAGGGGGCCATGGGCGCCCCTCAGCAGGCCCAGCAGTACCAGCAGCCCCCGCAGCAGCCGTATCAGCAGCAGCCCGGCGCGGGCTGGCCGCAGCAGGGCCAGCAGCCTCCGGCGCAGCCCCAGCAGCAGCCCCAGGGGTGGCAGCAGCCCCCGCAGCAGCAGCCGTTCGTACCGCAGCAGCAGAACCCGCGCGACCACCACGCGCAGAACGGCCACGGCGGCGGACCCGGCGGCTCCGGCGAGGCGCGGACCGGCCAGGGCGACCGCAGCCCGACCACGTTCCACCAGCTGGACGCGGGCCGGGTGATGCGCATCGGTCGTGCGCTGGAGAACGAACTGGTCGTCTCCGACCTCCAGGTCTCCCGCCACCACGCCGAGTTCCGGGCGCTGCCCGACGGCCGCTTCGAAATCCGCGACCTCGGCAGCCACAACGGTACGTACGTCAACGGTCAGCCGGTCCGTCAGCAGGTGATCGGCCCGAACGACACCGTCGGCGTCGGCCACTCCACCTTCCGGCTGGTCGGCGACCGGCTCGAGGAGTTCGTCGACACCGGTGACGTCTCCTTCTCGGCCCGCCACCTCACCGTCACCGTCGACGGCGGCAAGCAGATCCTCAAGGACGTCTCCTTCGGCGTTCCCGAGAAGTCGCTCATCGCGGTCATCGGCCCGTCCGGCTCCGGCAAGTCCACGCTGCTGAAGGCGCTCACCGGCTACCGTCCGGCCAACGAGGGCGACGTCCTCTACGACAACCGGAACCTGTACAAGCAGTTCGCCGAGCTGCGTCAGCGCATCGGTCTGGTCCCGCAGGACGACATCCTGCACAAGGAGCTGACCGTCCAGAAGGCCCTCCGGTACGCCGCCAAGCTCCGCTTCCCCGGCGACACCGCGACCGCCGAGCGCGAGGCCCGGATCGACGAGGTGCTGCGCGAGCTGAAGCTCGACATCCACCGCGACAAGAAGGTCACCGCGCTCTCCGGCGGTCAGCGCAAGCGGGTCTCGGTCGCGCTGGAGCTGCTCACCAAGCCGTCGCTGATCTTCCTGGACGAGCCGACCTCCGGTCTCGACCCGGGCATGGACCGCGACGTGATGCAGCTGCTGCGCGGCCTCGCCGACGACGGCCGTACCGTCCTGGTGGTCACCCACTCGGTCGCCGAGCTGGCGCTGTGCGACAAGCTGCTGGTGATGGCGCCGGGCGGTGCGGTGGCCTACTTCGGCCCGCCGAACGAAGCGCTCAACTTCTTCGGCTACGACAGCTGGGCGGACGTCTTCTCCGCGTTCGAGAACTACCGCGACTACGACTGGTCGGGCCGCTGGCGCGGTTCGCAGCACTACCAGATGTACGCCGCGGACATCGACGCCGTCGCCCCGCAGTCCGTCGATGTGCAGGCGCCGCCCGCGCGGATGCAGAAGTCGCAGAGCTGGGGCTCCCAGCTGTGGACGCTGATACGCCGCTACGTCTCGGTCATCGCCTCCGACCGCGGCTTCATGGCGCTGATGGTGATCCTGCCCGCCGTGCTCGGCGCGGTCAGTACCGTGATCCCGTCGGACTTCGGCTTCACCAGAGCGCCGAAGGGCCAGTTCAACCAGGACTCGGGCACGATCACCCTGATTCTCGTGGTCGGCATGTGCTTCTCGGGCGCGGCCAACTCCGTACGAGAACTGATCAAGGAACGGGTGATCTACGAACGGGAACGAGCCGTCGGCCTGTCCCGCTCCGCCTATCTGATGTCCAAGGTGATCGTGCTCGGCGTGATCACCGCCTTCCAGGGCGTGATCATCAGCGCCATCGGCTTCTCGACCCGTGAGCTGCCCGAAGAGGCGCTGATCATGCCGCCGGCCGTCGAGATGTGCGTGGCCATCATCGCGATCGGCTTCACGTCGATGATGGTCGGCCTGGTGATCTCCTCGCTGGTGAAGACCGCCGAGAAGACCATGCCGCTGCTGGTCATGTTCGCGATCATCCAGGTCGTCTTCACCGGCATCCTGTTCAAGATCTACGGATCGCCCGGCATCGAGCAGTTCGCGTATCTGATGCCCGCCCGCTGGGCGGTCGGCGCGGTGGGAGCGACGCTGGACCTCGGCCCCGGCCCGGGCCACCTGATGGCCCCCTGGGACCGCAAGAAGCCGCTGGACACCGACCCGCTGTGGGAGCACACCACGGCCCAGTGGGCCATGGACATGGGCATCCTGATGGCGCTCGGCATCATCTGCGCGTTCGCGGTGGCGCGGCTGCTGCGCCGCCACGAGCCGGAGGTCATGCGCAAGTAACGCACGGAGCGGCACGAGTCGCAGCACGGCCCGAAGGGCGGCGGCACCCCTCGCACACAGGGGGTGCCGCCGCCCTTCGGCGTGTGAACGCCGGGCTTAGTACGGGCCGTTGACGTTGTCGATGGAGCCGTACCGGTCGGCGGCGTAGTTGCACGCGGCGACGATGTTGGCGACCGGGTCGTACTGGTCGAAGGGCGTGCCCTTGACGTGGTACGTCTGGAACGTCGGCAGGATGACCTGGAGCAGGCCCTTGGACGGAACACCGTTCTGGGCGTTGATGTCCCAGTTGTTGATGGCCCGCGGGTTACCGCCGGACTCCCGGATGACGTTCTTGTAGATGCCGTTGTAGGTACCCGGGATGTTGTGCTTCTTCATGATGTCGAGGGACTCCCGGATCCAACCGTCGAGGTTGTTCGGGTAGGTCTTCTTGGCGGCGGCGAGCTTGGCGCGCGCGGCGGCACGGCTCGCAGCCTCCTTGGCGGCGCGCTCCTTGGCGGCCTGCGCAGCGGCGGCCTTCTTGGCGGCTGCTTCCTTCTTGGCGGCCGCCTCTGCGGCGGCCTTCTTCGCGGCGGCCGCTTCCGCGGCCTTCTTCTGCGCGGCCTCGGCCTGCGCCTGCTTGCTCGTAAGGGCGGCCTGCTTCAGCAGAATCTCCTGCTGGGCCTTGCTGTCGACCTTCTGCGAGGTGAAGGCCACCGGCTTCGCCGGAAGGTCCTTGGCCGTCGTTTTGGCATCGGCGTTGCCACCGGGGACGAGCGCGAAGGCTACGGCGGCGGCGCCGGCCGCGGCGATGCCGGCGGCGGAGTACTTGGTCTTCTTGTTCAGGCGGTTGTAGCCGGAGATGCTGGACAGGGGCATGGCGGAGTAGACCTCTTCCAATCGCTATGTGTCGCAGGCCAAATCGGCGCTTGTGCGCCGTGTCTGGATCTACGGCGCCGTGCGACTGGGGGAAATTCTTAGCGTCCGCAAAATGCTGTGGCAAAGGTGTGACATACGATGCCGCTTAGTGGATAAGTATGTCTTCCCTGCCTGGGAGAACAGGCGTCCTCCCCGCTCATCCCGGGTTGAAACATCCACTAACCGAGTTCGTAAGTGACGTGGATCCTGTGTCAGGGGTCACATTGCGAGCTCTTTAATATTGCGAGGTGTGCCTGAGCAAATGCGGAGTGTGGCTGAATTTCCGGTCCTTGTAACAGGCCCTTCCGGCGCTTCTCCCGCTTCCCTCGTCCTAGGTCCCGGACTACGCCTCGGGTCGCAATGAAGCACTGCCGAAAGGCCTATACGCACCCTGCCGCGGCGCCGGTACGGTGAGGCCCATGACCAAAGGGCCGGGCGGTGGAGCCGGGGCGGGGCTGGCGTGGGTGAGCAGCGCGCTCCTCGCGATGAGCAGACATCTGGAAGTCCGGGATGTCCTAAAGACCATCGTTGTGTCCGCCCGTGAGCTGCTCGATGCGGAGTACTCGGCGCTGGGGGTTCCGGACGACCACGGGGGCTTTGCCCAGTTCGTAGTAGACGGCGTCAGTGACGAGCAGTGGAAGGCCATCGGGCCGCTGCCCCGCCAGCACGGGATCCTCGCCGCGATGCTCAAGGACGCCACCCCGCAGCGGCTGGCCGATGTCCGGCGGGATCCGCGATTCGAGGGCTGGCCCCCGGAGCATCCGGACATGTCGGACTTTATTGGACTTCCCATTGCGGATGGGGAGGAAGTCCTCGGCGCGCTCTTCCTGGCCAACAAGCGCTGCGCGAAACCGGAGGGCGGCTGCGGCTTCACCGCCGAGGATGAGGAGCTGCTGGCCATCCTCGCCCAGCACGCCGCCATCGCGCTCACCAACGCCCGGCTCTACGAGCGCAGCCGCGAGCTGACCATCGCGGGGGAGCGTGCCCGGCTCGCCCACGAGCTGCACGACGCGGTCTCCCAGAAGCTCTTCTCGCTACGGCTGACCGCCCAGGCCGCCGCCGCGCTCGTGGACCGCGACCCGGTCCGCGCCAAGGAGGAGCTGCACCAGGTCACGGCCCTCGCCGCCGAGGCCGCCGACGAGCTGCGCTCCGCCGTCGTGGAGCTGCGCCCCGCCGCGCTCGACGAGGACGGCCTGGTCGCGACCCTGCGCACCCAGGTACAGGTCCTGGACCGGGCCCACACCGCCCGGGTCACCTTCGAGGCCCTCGGCGTGCGGGCGCTGCCCGCCGCCCAGGAGGAGGCGCTGCTGCGGGTCGCCCAGGAGGCCCTGCACAACGCGCTGCGCCACGCCGACGCCCGCCGGGTCGACGTCACCCTCTCCCGGCACGGCCAGGGCGCCCTGCTGCGGGTGAGCGACGACGGCGGGGGCTTCGACCCCTCGGCGGTGCGCCGGGCGGGGCGGCACCTGGGGCTGGTGTCGATGCGCGACCGGGCGAGCGGCGTCGGCGGCGGACTGACCGTGGAGTCGGCGCCCGGCAAGGGAACCGTGATCGAGATGGAGGTGCCCGGTGGGTGAGCGACGGGACGGAGCGGCGATCCGGGTGCTGCTCGTCGACGACCACCAAGTGGTGCGGCGCGGCCTGCGGACCTTCCTTGAGGTCCAGGACGACATCGACGTGGTCGGCGAGGGCTCGGACGGGGAGGAGGGCATCGCCCGGGCCGAGGAGCTGCGCCCCGACATCGTCCTGATGGACGTCAAGATGCCCGGCATCGACGGCATCGAGGCGCTGCGCAAGCTGCGTGACCTGGGCAACCCGGCCCGGGTGCTGGTCGTGACGAGTTTCACCGAGAAGCGCACCGTGGTGCCCGCCCTGCGCGCGGGCGCGGCCGGTTACGTCTACAAGGACGTGGACCCCGACGCCCTCGCCAGCGCCATACGGTCCGTCCACGCCGGGCACGTGGTGCTCCAGCCCGAGGTGGCCGACGCGCTGCTCTCCCAGGACGAGGCGGGCGGCGGCCAGGGGCGCGGGGGCTCCCTCACCGACCGGGAGCGGGAAGTGCTGGGGCTGATCGCGGACGGCCGGTCGAACCGCGAGATCGCGCGCAGGCTCGTACTGTCCGAAAAGACCGTAAAGACACATGTGTCCAACATTCTTATGAAGTTGGACCTGGCAGACCGCACTCAGGCCGCACTCTGGGCGGTACGCCATGGAATCGGAGCATGAACAGCGTTTCTCCGTGCAATCACACCAACGTGTGTAGGTCACCCGAACAGCGCAACTCCGCCCGCCCCCGGCCGTTCTCCACGGCGTACTGCGGCGATTCGCCGCGGCGACGCGTTATGGACGAAGGGTCTTGAGAAGTGAAGAACATCAAGAGGATCGCTGCCATCACCATCGCGGCCGGCGGTCTTGCCGTCGCCGGTGCGGGTGTCGCCTCCGCCCAGGACGGTCCCATGGCCGACGGCGGGGCGACGATGTCCCCGGGGGTCGTCTCGGGCAACAACGCCCAGGTGCCCGTCCATGTGCCGGTGGGTGTCTGCGGCAACACCATCTCGGTCATCGGGACCATGAACCCGAGCTTCTGCGACTGAGCCCTCCNGCCCAGGTGCCCGTCCATGTGCCGGTGGGTGTCTGCGGCAACACCATCTCGGTCATCGGGACCATGAACCCGAGCTTCTGCGACTGAGCCCTCCCCTCGGAGCAGAGGCACCGCGCACCACCCCGGTCGGCCCCGGAGGCATCGCCTCCGGGGCCGACCCCATGGGCCCGGGCCTGCGCCCGGAGCGTCAGGACCCGCCCCGCTCCAGCTCCTCCACATACGCGTTGTACGCCGCCACCTGCGCCCGCCGCGCCGTGCGCTCCACCGGACGCAGCGCCTCCGCCCGGGCCGCGATCTCCGACGCGCTCACCGCCCCGCCGTGATCCTTCCCGTCCCCGCCCGGGGCGTACGCGATGGCGATCAGCGCGCCCACCCGCTGCGCCAGCTCCAGCACCCGCAGCGCCCGCGGCGGATAGCCCGGCGCCAGCACCTCGCGCCCCCGCTCGGCCCGCGCCCGGTACGCCTCCAGGGCCGCCTGGGCGGCCGGACCGGCCCCGGCCACGTTCAGCCGGGACAGCACCTCGGTCGCCTCCCGCAGCGCCTCGGCCAGCTCCCGCTCGGCCTCGCCGAGCGACGGCACATCCGCCGGAGGCGCCTCCCGCACCGGCAGACAGCGCCACAGAACCTCGATGTGCTGATCGCCCTCGGGCCCCGCCGCCGACACCTCGGGCACCAGCCCCAGCGCCACCCCCGTGGCCAGCACCGCCTCGCCCGCGTCGAGCGCCTTCGCGTTGAACTCCGGCGGCCCGCTCAGCCCCAGCGGATGTCCCGCTATCGGCAGCGCCACCCGCAGCCCCTTGGCCCCGAGCGCTCTCAGCCGCCCCAGCGCCAGCGTCAGTCCGACCGGCCCGGACTCGCCGGGCAGCTCCGCCACCCGGTGCGACGCGTCCTCCCCGGCGATCCGGTGCGCGGCGTCGTCCGGGGAGACAAGTCCGGCGAGAAGGGCATTTCCCCAGGCTGCGAGGCGCCCTGAACGTGGTTCATCGAGCATGGAACCAGCCTAAGGACTGGCACCGACAATGCGTGGCGTAGGTTTTCCTCTGGGGGCTGCGCCCACAGGCGCACGCGACACTCGAGACTGCAATGGGAGACAACGCGCTCATGAGCGAGGTTCTGGAGCTGGTGGACGTATCCGTGGTCCGCGACGGTCGGGCTCTGGTGGACGAGGTCTCCTGGTCGATCAAAGAAGGGGAGCGCTGGGTGATCCTCGGCCCCAACGGCGCCGGGAAGACCACCCTGCTCAACCTCGCGTCGAGCTACCTCTTCCCGAGCGCCGGGTCCGCCCGGATCCTCGGCGAGCAGCTCGGCGCCGTGGACGTCTTCGAGCTGCGCCCGCGCATCGGCATGGCGGGCATCGCCATGGCCGACAAGCTGCCGCGCAGCCAGACCGTCCTGCAGACCGTGCTCACCGCCGCGTACGGCATGACGGCGCACTGGCAGGAGAACTACGACCAGGTCGACGAGGCCCGGGCCCGGGCCTTCCTCGACCGGCTCGGCATGAACGCGTACCTCGACCGCAAGTTCGGCACCCTCTCCGAGGGTGAGCGCAAGCGCACCCTCATCGCCCGCGCGATGATGACCGACCCCGAACTGCTGCTCCTCGACGAGCCGGCGGCAGGGCTCGACCTCGGGGGCCGCGAGGACCTCGTACGCCGCCTCGGACGGCTCGCCCGCGACCCGTACGCGCCGTCGATGATCATGGTGACACATCACGTCGAGGAAATCCCCCCGGGTTTCACCCACGTGCTGATGATCCGTCAGGGCAAGGTGCTCACCGCCGGGCCCATCGACATGGAGCTGACCTCCCGTAACCTCTCGCGCTGCTTCGGGCTCCCGCTGCTCGTCGAGCGCAACGGCGACCGCTGGACCGCCCAGGGCCTGCCGCTGACCTGAAACCGCCCTCCGATGGCCTGAACCCCCGCCCCGAACACGGCGCATGCTTTTCGCACCCCGAACTGCGCCCTGTTCCCCGACGGACCATGAGAACTACCATGACCTTGTGGATCCGTGGGTGTGGTGGCTGATCGCCGCCGTAGGACTGGGCATTCCGCTCGTGCTGACCGCGATGCCCGAATTCGGGATGGTCGCGGTCGGCGCGGTCGCCGGTGCGATCACCGACGCGCTCGGCGGCGGCGTCGTGCTCCAGGTCATCGTCTTCTGTGCCGTCTCGGTCGCGCTGGTCGCCGTCGTCCGCCCGATGGCGGTCCGCAGCCGACAGCAGCAACCCGGGCTGCGCAGCGGCGTCGAGGCGCTGAAAGGCCGGCAGGCCGTCGTCCTCGAACGGGTCGACGACAGCGGCGGCGGCCGCATCAAGCTGGCCGGTGAGATCTGGTCCGCCCGTTCGCTCGACCCCGACCAGGCCTATGAACCGGGCCGGCAGGTCGACGTCGTCGAAATCGACGGCGCCACCGCCGTCGTCATGTAGACGTCGTAGTACCAAGAGCTGAGCCCCACCCCGCTCAGCTGCGGAGTCGGCCGTCGATCTGACAGACTCCACCCACAAGACCGGACTTGATCATCCCGATCATCCAGAAGCACGCATGAAGGGCACGGGGAGCCGCTGTGGAACCGATCATCATCGTCCTGATCATCCTGGTGGTGCTCGTCTTCATCGCACTGATCAAGACGATCCAGGTCATCCCGCAGGCCAGTGCCGCCATCGTGGAACGCTTCGGCCGCTATACGCGCACCCTCAACGCCGGCCTCAACATCGTCGTCCCGTTCATCGACTCGATCCGCAACCGCGTCGATCTCCGCGAACAGGTCGTCCCGTTCCCGCCGCAGCCGGTGATCACCCAGGACAACCTGGTCGTGAACATCGACACCGTCATCTACTACCAGGTGACCGACGCCCGGGCCGCCACCTACGAGGTCGCCAGCTACATCCAGGCGATCGAGCAGCTGACCGTCACCACCCTGCGGAACATCATCGGCGGCATGGACCTGGAGCGCACCCTGACCTCCCGCGAGGAGATCAACGCGGCGCTGCGCGGCGTGCTCGACGAGGCCACCGGCAAGTGGGGCATCCGCGTCAACCGCGTCGAGCTGAAGGCCATCGAGCCGCCGACCTCCATCCAGGACTCGATGGAGAAGCAGATGCGCGCCGACCGTGACAAGCGCGCCGCGATCCTCCAGGCCGAAGGTGTCCGGCAGTCCGAGATCCTCCGCGCCGAGGGTGAGAAGCAGTCCTCGATCCTGCGGGCCGAGGGTGAGGCCAAGGCCGCCGCGCTGCGCGCCGAGGGCGAGGCCCAGGCGATCCGTACGGTCTTCGAGTCCATCCACGCCGGAGACCCGGACCAGAAGCTGCTCTCCTACCAGTACCTCCAGATGCTGCCGAAGATCGCCGAGGGCGACGCCAACAAGCTCTGGATCGTGCCCAGCGAGATCGGCGACGCCCTCAAGGGCCTCGGCGGGGCCATCGGCAACTTCGGCCCGATGACCGGCGGGAACGGCGGCGGCGCCGCCCCGGCCGCCCCGACGGGCACCGGCAAGGAGGCCGCCCCGCGCCGCGAGCAGCCCAGGATCGACTGACGCCGACGAGTGAAGGGCCGGTACCCCGCGGGGTACCGGCCCTTCACTCGTCCTGGCGGCCTACGGGCTCAGGCGGGCAGCGCCAGCCACTCCGGCAGCCCGTCCCGCTCGGCCGCCCCCAGCGCCAGCAGCAGCGCGTCCGAAGGCGTCGGCTCGAACGGCGAGTTGAGCAGCCGCATCCCCGCCTGCTCCGGAGTTCGGTCCGCCTTGCGGTGGTTGTCCTCCGCGCAGGACGCGACGGTGTTCAGCCAGGTGTCCCCGCCGCCGCGCGACCGCGGCACCACGTGGTCCACGGTCGTCGCCCGCCGCCCGCAGTACGCGCACCGGTGCTGATCCCGCACCAGCACCCCGCGCCGCGACCACGGAGCACGTCTTCGGAACGGCACCCGTACGTAACGGCACAGCCGGATCACCCGCGGCACCGGAAGATCGACCTCCGCGGCGCGCACCCGCAGTCCGGGATGGGCGCGTTCGACGACGGCCTTCTCCTGGAGGACCAGCACCACCGCACGCCGCAGCGTCACCGTCGACAGCGGCTCGAAGCTCGCGTTCAGAACCAGCGTCTCGCGCATCCCGACCACCTCCCGCATCCCGGCCACGCCCGCCTCTCCGTGGCGGGCGGGCCGGGATCAACTCTGGCCGGGAGGACGGCCGGGGACAACGCAATTTCGCGGCGTCAGCCCGCCGCCGGAACCTCGTACTCGGCGATCAGATGCGCCCGGCCCAGCGTGTGGAACCGCAGGTTGAAGCCGACCACCGCGGGCGACGCGTCCGCGTCCGGGCCCAGCTTCTCGGTGTCCACCGCGTACACCGTGAACACATAGCGGTGCGGCCCGTCCCCGGGCGGCGGCGCGGCCCCGCCGAAGTCCCGGGTGCCGAAGTCGTTACGGGCGTGCACGGCACCCTCGGGAAGCCCCGCGAAGTCACCGCCGCCCGCTCCGGTCGGCAGCTCCGTCACGGTCGCCGGAATGTCGAACAGCACCCAGTGCCAGAACCCACTGCCGGTCGGCGCGTCCGGGTCGTAGCAGGTGACGGCGAAGCTCTTGGTCCCCTCCGGGAAACCCTCCCAGCGGAGCTGCGGCGAGGTGTTCCCCTCCGCGTACACCTGGGCGGACGGCAGCGTGCCGCCCGCCTCCACCCCGTCGCTCACCACGGTGAACGAGGGCACCGGCGGATGGAAGTCATGGGGGAGCGGACGCCGGTTCTGATCGGACACGTCGAAAACCTCCTGATGATCGCGGTTGATCAGCTGTCCGGCCAGCCTAACGAGACCCGGCCGCCGCGGGCTGGCACCATGGCGCCCATGACCGGCCCGACCCCCGTTCTCCCCCTGCACCTCGACGGCGTGTCCGACAAGGACGGCTTCCTTGCGCGCTGCGCCCGGGACCTGCGCTTCCCCGAGTGGTACGGGCACAACTGGGACGCCCTCGCCGACTGCCTTACCGATCTGTCCTGGTGGGGCGAGGACGCCGAGCCCAGCGGCTACCTGCTGCGGGTCCGTGGCTGGAACGCGTTCCGCGACGCGGCACCCGAGGCCGCGGCGATCGCGGCGGACATCCTCAGCGACGCCGTGACGTACTGGTCCGCCCACGGCACACCGCTGACCATCTGGTACGACGACGGCCCGGACGACACATAGGGGGTGTCACAGCGCGCGGGGCGCGCACCGGACACATCCGGCGCACGCCCCGCGGGGTCGTCGTGTGGTCTCGGAACCGGCGAAGGCTCAGAACCAGTTGCGCTTGCCGCCGACCTCGGCGAGCCACTGGTTGAGATACGCGGCCCAGTCCGTCTCCTGGTAGGAGTCCAGGCCGACCGTGAAGGACCGGTACGAGTCGCTGCCCGAGCTGAACAGGCCCGGCTTCTTGTCCATCTCCAGGACGACGTCCATCTCGCGGTCGTCCGCGACGAACGACAGCTCGACCTGGTTGAGCCCCCGGTACTGCTGCGGCGCGTGGAACTCGATCTCCTGGTAGAAGGGCAGCTTCTGCCGCGTCCCGCGGATGTGCCCCTTCTCCAAGTCGGCGTTCTTGAACCGGAAACCGAGCGCACCGAACGCGTCCAGGATCGCCTGCTGGGCGGGGAGCGGATGCACATTGACCGGGTCGAGGTCGCCCGAGTCCACCGCACGCGCGATCGCCAGCTCCGTCGTCACGCCCACGTGCATCCCGGTCAGATGATGTCCCAGGAACGTCGTGACCGGAGTCTCCCAGGGGATCTCCAGGCCGAACTGCACCGCGTGCACCGCACCCGGCTGCACCTCGAACGCGCCACCCAGCTGCTGCCGGGTGAACTCGACGTTCTGCTTGACCTCCTGGTCGTCCCGCTCCACCTCGACCCGGGCTTGAAGGCCGACGGAGAGCCCCTCGATCTGCTGCGCGACGGAGCCCCCCTGGATCCGGACCTCGCCCTGTACGACGCCACCCGGGACGACGTTCTCCTCGGTCAGCACCGTCTCCACCGAGGCGCCACCGGCACCCAAACTCGCGAGCAGCTTCTTGAAGCCCATGTTCTCCCTCTCAAAGACGCATTCGCGCCGACGCTTTCGCGCCATGACTCGATCGCATCGATCGCTGTTGAACAGTAGATACGCGGAACAGCCGCGAGCGGTTCCGCAGCTCATAGCCTTACAGCGCACCGGCCCCGCTCCAACCACCGGCACCTATCGGTTCCACTACGCTCGGACCGCGTGACTGACGGAGCCGAAGTGACCGATGGACCCGACCGCACGCCGCTGGCCCGCACCTTCTTCGACCGCCCGGTCCTGGAGGTCGCCCCGGACCTGCTCGGCCGCACCCTCGTCCGCCGCACCCCCGAGGGCCCGATCGCGCTGCGCCTGACCGAGGTCGAGGCGTACGCGGGCCCGGCCGATCCCGGCTCGCACGCCTATCGCGGCCGCACCGAGCGCAACGCCGTGATGTTCGGCCCCCCGGGCCATGCGTATGTCTACTTCACCTACGGCATGTGGCATTGCCTCAATCTGGTCTGTGGACCGGAGGGCTCCCCGAGCGGGGTCCTGCTGCGCGCGGGGGAGGTGCTGTACGGACACGAGCACGCCCATGAGCGTCGGCCCAAGGCGCGCAACGACCATGAACTGGCCAAGGGTCCCGCCCGGCTGGCCACGGCACTCGGTGTCGACCGCCGGCTGGACGGCACGGATGTGTGCGCGGGTACCCAGGCCCCGCTGGCGATACTCACCGGCTGCCCCGCCCGGCCCGAACAGGTGCTCAGCGGACCCCGCACGGGAGTCGGCGGCGAGGGCGCCACCCACCCGTGGCGCTTCTGGATCGAGGGCGATCCCTCGGTCAGCCCGTACCGGGCACACACCCCGAGGCGCCGCGGTCCGACGCGCCGTCAGGTGGAAACTTGACTCCGGTCGGCCGGGGGCCTAACGTAGCCCGAGCCGCTTGAGACGGGCAGCGCTGTCGGCACGACCATCAGGTCGGGTCGCAGCAGCCCCAGGTGGCCAACCACTACTGACACTTCCCCAACAGGGTCCTATTTCGCTGCGCGAAATCATGCCCAGGGGCTCCGATTAGGAGCTGAGCGGGAAATTCGCTAAAGTGGTGGACACGCCGGAAGGCGCGAAACACCCCGCTCCAACAGGGGGCCGGAAACGGAATTCGGACCGGAAACGGA
>NZ_RIBZ01000296.1:0-14818 GCF_003721215.1 Streptomyces botrytidirepellens | reverse complement strand
GCGCCCGCGGCGCCGAGCGCCTCGGCGGCGCGCATCAGCCGCCCCGCCGTCCCCTCGCGGTACGTCTCGGCGACGATCCCGAGCCGCCGTTCCAGCGCCCGCGCCGCCGCGGCCTCCAGCGCCGTGCCGAACAGTGCGGCACTGCGCGCCGGGGCGTTCTCCGCCACCGGCCCGGCGATCAGCGCCATGCCACCGGCTGCCGCCGCGGCCGAACCGACGAAGAGGAACGGCAGTTCGCGATAGCCCTCGTGCCAGCCGGGGACCGCGGTGTCGGCCGCCAGCACCGCCGTGTACGACGCGACCGCCGGGCCCAGCGCGGCGGCCACCGCCGTGGCCGCCCGGCCGGTACGCGGCATCCTGCCGCCGACGTCCAGTACCGCCGCGACCCCCGCCGCCGGGCCGTACGCGGCCAGCAGCCAGGAACCGACGCTCATCGGCGACGTCGGCTTGAACACCCGCAGCATGTTGGCGAAGCGCTCGGGGCGCCCGAGGTCATGGACCAGGGCGGCGGCGGAACCCGTGACGGACACCAGCGACGAGATCTTCAGCGCCCGGGCCATGCGGGGGCGGCCGGTCACCCCGGCGCCCGCCGCGAGCACCGAACCGGCGCCCGCCAGGCCGCCGAGGAAGAAGTACCCGGCGATCTCCCGGGCCTGCCAGGTGGGCGGGTTGAGGATCGGCTTGCCGTAGTACGAGGCGAACTCCGCCTCCGGCACCATCAGTTGCTCGCCTCGGCGCCCCTTGCGCCCCCTGCGCACCTTGCCCATCGTGCCGCCGCCCATCAGCGCTTCCCTCCGTTCCGCCCGTGCGCCGCGAACACGGCGGCCACTCCGCCGAGCAGCGTCAGTGCCGCGGCCCCGGCGTGCCGCCACATCGACGGCAGATCGCGCGTGGTGACGACCGGGTCCGGCGGCAGTCCGTACACCTCCGGCTCGTCCAGCAGCAGGAAGAACGCGCCGTCGCCGCCCACCCCGTCCTCGGGGTCGTGGCCGTACAGCCGGGCGTCGGACACGCCCGCCCGGTGCAGGTCCTCCACCCGCGCGGCGGCGCGCTCGCGCAGCTCGTCCAGCGGGCCGAACTGGATGGACTCGGTGGGGCACGCCTTGGCGCAGGCCGGTTCCTGCCCCGCGCCGAGCCGGTCGTAGCACAGGGTGCACTTGAACACCCGGCCGTCCTCCGGGCGTTGGCCGATGACCCCGTACGGGCACGCGGGTACGCAGTAGCCACAGCCGTTGCAGATGTCTTCCTGGACCACGACCGTGCCGAACTCGGTGCGGAACAGCGAGCCGGTGGGGCACACGTCCAGACACGCGGCGTGGGTGCAGTGCTTGCACACGTCCGAGGACATCAGCCAGCGCAGACCGCTGTCCCCGTTCCCGCTGTCGCCGTCGCCCCGCACCACTGGTTTGTTCTGCTCGATGAAGGCCACATGGCGCCAGGTGGAGCCGTCCAGCCCCTGCGAGTTGTCGTAACTCATGCCGGTGAACGCCATCCCGTCCTCCGGGATGGCGTTCCACTCCTTGCACGCCACCTCGCACGCCTTGCAGCCGATGCACACGGAGGTGTCGGTGAAGAAACCCATCCGCGGCGGATGCCCCTCGTGGCCGGAGTCCCCGGCCGGATCCGGTTCGATACCGGCCAGCAGATTGCGGCCGATGAGCGAACTTTTCGGCGGCTGCGCGTCCGTCATCCCCGGACCTCCATTCCGGTCTGCTCCGTGATGCCCGCGCGCCGCAGGTAGGTGTCCAGCAGGGCGGTCAGTTCGGGGCCGCGGGGCCGGCGGCCCGGGCGGATGTCGGCGGTCAGCGCCTTCACCTCCTGGATGTGCACGTTCGGGTCAAGCGCGAGGGCGGACAGCTCGTTGGCCGCGTCCCCGCGCGCGTAACCGTTGGGGCCCCAGTGGTACGGCAGCCCGATCTGGTGCACCGTGCGGCCCCCGACCTTCAGCGGCGCCATCCGCTCGGTGACCAGCACCCTGGCCTCGATCACCCCGCGCGCGCTCACCAGCGTCGCCCAGCCGGAGTGCTCGAGCCCGCGCTCGGCAGCCAGTGCGGGGGAGACCTCGCAGAAGAACTCCGGCTGGAGCTCGGCCAGATACGGGGTCCAGCGGGACATCCCGCCCGCCGTGAAGTGCTCGGTGAGCCGGTACGTGGTGATCACGTACGGGAAGACCTCGCTGCCCCGGGCGCCGGGGCCGGGATGGAACCGGTTGTGCTCCCGGGAGTACACCTGCCGAACGGGGCTGCGCTGTTGCTCGGGGTGGAGCGGATTGCGCACCGGTGAGTCCTGCGGCTCGTAGTGCACCGGCATCGGCCCGTCCACCAGCCCGGCCGGGGCGTACAGCCAGCCCTTGCCGTCGGCCTGCATGATGAACGGGTCCACTCCGCTGAGCGCGTCCGGGCCCTTGGCGTCCTCGGGCGGCCGGTACGAGGGCGCCCGGTCGGGGATGAAGTCCGGGATGTCATGGCCGGTCCAGCGCCCCTGGCGCTCGTCCCACCACACCAGCGCCTTGCGCTCGCTCCACGGCGCGCCGGACGGGTCGGCCGAGGCGCGGTTGTAGAGGATGCGGCGGTTCGCGGGCCAGGCCCACGCCCATTCGGCGGCGATCCAGTCCTGTTCGGTGTGCGGCTTGCGGCGGGCGGCCTGGTTGACGCCGTCGGCGTAGACGCCGCAGTAGATCCAGCAGCCGCAGGAGGTGGAACCGTCGTCCTTCAGCTGGGTGTACGCGCTGAGCGGGGCGCCGTCCGGGCCGCGCCCGTTGATCTCGGCGAGCACGGACTCGGCGACCGGCTCCTCCAGCGGCCCCTCGGTGGGATAGTCCCAGGCCAGGTCGAGGACCGCCCGGTCCATCGGGTCGGTGGAGCCCGCCAGCCGCTCCCGGATCCGGCGGCCCAGGTGGTACATGAACCACAGATCGCTGCGCGCCTCACCGTCCGGCTCCTTGGCGGGGTAATGCCACTGGAGCATCCGGTTGGTGTTGGTGAACGAGCCCGCCTTCTCGGTGTGGGCGGCGGCCGGGAAGAAGAACACCTCGGTGGCGATGTCCTCGGTGCGCAGCTCCCCGGTCTCGATCTCCGGGCCGTCCTGCCACCAGGTGGCGGACTCGATGAGCGAGAAGTCGCGCACCACCAGCCAGTCGAGGTTGGCCATGCCCAGGCGCTGCATCTTCGCGTTCGCCGAGCCCACGGCCGGGTTCTCGCCCATCAGGAAGTAGCCCTTGCACACCCCGTCGAGCTGGGCGAGCACGGTGTCGTAGGTGCTGTGGGAGCCGGTGAGCCGGGGCAGGTGGTCGAAGCAGTAGTCGTTGTCCGCGCGTGCCGCGTCGCCGAAGTACGCCTTGAGCAGGCTGACGACGTAACTGCGCATCTCGCCCCAGAAGCCCTTGTCGGTCCTCACCGCGTCGATGAAGGCGTCCAGATCCTCGTGCTGGTGCGCGTGCGGCATGGGGATGTAGCCGGGCAGCACGTTGAAGAGGGTGGGGATGTCGCTGGACCCCTGGATGGAGGCGTGGCCGCGCAACGCCTGGATGCCGCCGCCCGGGCGGCCGATGTTGCCCAGCAGGAGCTGGAGGATGGAGGCGGTGCGGATGTACTGGGCGCCCACCGTGTGCTGGGTCCAGCCCACCGCGTACACGAACTCGGACGTGCGGTCCCGGCCGGAGTTCTCCACCAGCGCCCGGCACACCTCCAGGAACGTCTCGCGCGGAATACCGCAGGTCTCCTCGACCAGCTCGGGGGTGTAGCGGGCGAAGTGGCGCTTGAGGACCTGGTAGACGCAGCGCGGATGGGTGAGGGTGCGGTCCGTGTGGATGTCACCGGAGACGGGGGCGCCGCCGGAGCCGTGGGCCTCGGAGGCCGCGGCCTCGGAGATGGTCGCGCCGCCGCGGGTGCGCTGGTCGTACAACTCGTCGGGCTCGCCCTGCGGGGCCTGGACCTGGGCGCCCTCGTAGCTCCAGGTGGTGATGTCGTAGTGGCCGGTCTCCTCGTTCAGGCCGGAGAAGACCCCGGCGAGGTCCTCGGTGTCCTTGAAGTCCTCGCCGACGATGGTCGCGGCGTTGGTGTACTCCAGCACGTACTCGCGGAAGTCCAGCTCGTTGGACAGGACGTGGTTGATGATGCCGCCGAGGAAGGCGATGTCGGTGCCCGCCCGGATCGGGACGTGCAGATCGGCCAGGGCGCTGGTGCGGGTGAAGCGCGGGTCCACATGGATCACCTTGGCGCCGCGCGCCTTGGCCTCCATGACCCACTGGAAGCCGACCGGATGGCATTCGGCGAAGTTGGAGCCCTCGATGACGATGCAGTCGGAGTGCTGCATGTCCTGCATGAAGGTGGTGGCGCCGCCGCGGCCGAAGGAGGTGCCCAGCCCCGCGACGGTGGAGCTGTGGCAGACCCGGGCCTGGTTCTCCACCTGGACCACACCGAGGGCCGTGAACAGCTTCTTGATGAGGTAGTTCTCCTCGTTGTCCAGCGTGGCGCCGCCGAGGCTCGCCAGCCCCAGGGTGCGGTTGACGCGGATGCCGTCCTGCTCCCACTGCCAGGTCTCGCGGCGGGTGCGGATCACCCGTTCGGCGACCATGTCCAGCGCGGTGTCCAGGTCCAGCGGCTCCCACGCGGTGCCGTGGGGGCGGCGGTAGAGCACCTGGTGGCGGCGGGACTCGCCGGTGGTCAGCTGGAGCGTCGCCGCCCCTTTGGGGCACAGCCGGCCACGGCTGACGGGTGAGTCGGGGTCGCCCTCGATCTGCACCACGCGGCCGTCCTTGACGTACACGTTCTGGGCGCAGCCCACCGCGCAGTAGGGGCAGACGGACTTCACCACCCGGTCCGCGGTATCGGTGCGGGGGCGCAGCTCACGGGTGGCGGCCGAGGAGGCGGCGGCTCCACGGCCCAGCGGGTCGGTTCCGGTCAGCTGCCGGTAGACGGGCCAATCCTGGACCCAGGTACGCACGCCCATCTTCTGTCCTTCCCGCCGCTCGGGCCACCCGCATGGCCGGATACGGCGCATGGGTTCCCGTCGCGACGGGATTCACACCCCGCCTGCCGCCGGATGCGCGGGCTATGCGACCCGAAGGTGGGAGAGGAGGCCGTCGGCCGCCGGGTAGGGGCGCTCCTCGGGGAGGCGCCCGGCCGCCCCGCCGAGGTCGCCCGCCCGGACGAGGGCGTGGACCTCGCGGGCCAGCGGCGTCACATCGGTGATGGACACCGTCCACTCGTCCGCGTACCGGCGGGCCGCCTCGCCCGCCAGGCCGAGCTGGAGGGAGCGGTACGGGAGCGGCCGCAGATGGGGGTCGCGCTCCGGGTCCCACTGGACCCGGGTGGGGGAGCGGTGCAGCCGGCGCTTCCAGGCGGCCTGGTCGGGGTGGAGGCCGCGTACGTAATGGGAGAGGCAGGCGTTGCGCAGCGCCCAGGCGAAGCCCTCGTGGGTGATCTCGACGGCCAGGACCGTTTCCTGGCCCTCCTTCAGACCCCAGCCGCAGCGGTACATCATCCAGAGGAACGACGGTTTGATCCAGGTCATCCGGTCCCGCTTCCAGGCGGAGGGGAACCGGCCGTCGCGGGCCGCGGGCTCGCCGATGTGCGGGGCGTACGCCTGGTAGACGGTGACCGTGGCCGCGGTGTGCCGTGCGCGGATCTGGTGGGACTGGTTTTCCATGGTCAGCCAGCGTGGCGTGGCGGGCGGCGCCCGGCCACCGAATTTTCTTCCCGGGTGTGCCACACCCAGGAAGAAGACGTCCTGGTTACGGCCCTGGCGGAGCGCCCAGGGACGGCGGCCTCACCGCCCACTGACCCCCTCCGGGCCGCGCTCGGCAGCGGGGGAATGGCGGGGCAGTTCGAGCGCCGCCCGCGGCTCCGCCGGCGCCTGGGGGCACGCTCGTACCGCGCGGCGCCGCGTGTACGGTGATCGCCATGTCTGACGTTCCGCCCCGTCCCGAGCCGTTCCTCCAGCGGACCGACCCCGCGGCGATCGACGACCTCCGCGCGCGGCTGCGCGGTACGCGCTGGCCGGACGCGCCCGAGGACGCCGGATGGTCGCTCGGGACCGACCTGGACTACCTCCGCGAACTCGTCGCCTACTGGGCGGACGAGTTCGACTGGTCCGCCCAGGAGGCGGCGCTCGCCCGGCTTCCCCGCTTCCGCGTCGGGCTCGGCGGTCTCGGCATCCACTTCGTCCACGCGCGGGCGGCCGCCACCCCGGCCGGGCCCGCGATGCCGCTGGTCCTCGCCCACGGCTGGCCGGACTCGTTCTGGCGCTACTCGAAGGTCATCCCGCTCCTCACCGACCCCGGCGCCCACGGAGCCGACCCCGCCGACGCGTTCGACGTCGTCGTGCCCGACATGCCGGGCTACGGGTACTCCGACCGCCCCAGCGGGCCGCCGCTCGACACCGTCGCCGTCGCCGGTCTGTGGGCCGAGCTGATGGGCGTCCTGGGATACGAGCGGTTCGGCGCCTCGGGCGGGGACATGGGCAGCCATGTGAGCCGTTACCTCGCGCTCGACCATCCCGACCGGGTCGTGGCCGTCCACCGCACGGACGCGGGCGTGCCCGTGTTCACCGGCGACCCGGCGGACCTCACGCCCGAGGAGCGCGCCTGGTTCGACGACGTGACGGCCTGGCTCGCGGCCGAGGGCGGCTACGGCGCCATGCACCGTACGAAGCCCCAGACCGCCGCCTTCGGGCTCACCGACTCGCCCGCCGGGCTCGCCGCGTGGATCGTCGAGAAGCTGCGGTCGTGGAGCGACTGCGACGGCGACATCGAGCGCAGCTTCACCAAGGACGAGATCCTGACGAACGTCACGCTCTACTGGCTCACCGGGACGATCGGTTCCTCGATGCGCGCGTACCACGCGAACGCCGCGATCCCGCGCGAGCAGCTCGTGCGCCGGGTCGACGTGCCGTCCGGGTTCTCGCTCTTCCGCGGCGACGTCGTCCGCCCGGTGCGGGCGTGGCTCGACCGCACGACGAACCTGGTGCGCGTGACCGAGCCCCCGCGCGGCGGCCACTTCGCGCCGTTCGAGGAGCCCGAGCTGTACGCGGAGGAGCTGCGAGCATTCTTCCGCCCCTACCGGGCGGCGGCGACGGGCTGATGGACTCCCGCGGCGAGGTCGTGGGGGTGGACGCCTGCCCCTCCGGCTGGGTGGCGGTGACGCTGCGCGGTGGGGCGTTCGCCGGTGCGGAGACGGCCGGCGGGCTGAGCGATCTGCTGGCCCGGGTGGGGGACGCGGCCGTGGTCGCGGTCGACATGCCGCTGGGGCTGCTGGAGTCCGGGAGCCGCCGTGCGGAGGCGCTGGCCGCCGAGCTGCTGGGAGCGCACCGGGCGCGGGTCTTCCCGGTGCCGCCGCGGCAGGTCTGGGAGCAGCCGGACTACGACGCGGCGAACGCCTGCCGTCGTCGGCTGACCGGCGCCGGGCTCTCCCGCCAGACGTGGGGGCTGGCCGCGAAGCTGCGCGAGGCCAACGCTCTGCGGGACGGCGGCGACCACCGGCTCCACGAGGTCCATCCCGAGGTCTCCTTCGCGGCCATGCGCGACGGCGCGCCGGTCGCCTGGAGCAAGAAGGGCTGGAACGGCCAAGCCGTACGCCGCCGACTGCTCGAAGACCGGGGCATCGTCCTGCCCGACGACCTCGGCCCGGCCGGGCGGGTGCCGTCCGACGACGTGCTGGACGCCGCGGCGGCGGCCTGGAGCGCCCACCGCATCGCGCTCGGTACGGCCGTGAGCCTGCCCGCCCCGCCGGAGACANGACGCCGCGGCGGCGGCCTGGAGCGCCCACCGCATCGCGCTCGGTACGGCCGTGAGCCTGCCCGCCCCGCCGGAGACATCGGACACCGGGCTCCCCATCGCCATCTGGTACTGACGGCCGGAACGAGACAGCGGGAGGCCGCCCGAGCCGTGCCTCGGGCGGCCTCCCTTCCCCCCACCCCCGGAAATGGTCTTCAGTGGCGCTCAGCCGGAGCCGCGCGCGTGCCGGGGGGCGGTCAGCGGCGTCAGGCGCCGATGCCGTACGGGCGCAGATGGTCCAGTGGGTCGACGTCCGACCCGTAGCGCGGGGTGGTGCGCACCTCGAAGTGCAGGTGCGGACCGGTGGTGTTGCCGGTGTTGCCCGACCGGGCGATCCGGCGCCCCGCGTCGACCGTCTGCCCACTGCGCACCGTCAGCGCCGACAGATGCGCGTACTGGGTGTACAGCCCGTCGGCGTGGCGGATGACCACCTGGTAGCCGAAGGCACCGGCCCAGCCCGCGGCCACCACGGTGCCCGGGGCGACCGCGTGCACCGAGGTCCCGATGGGCACCGCGTAGTCCACGCCGGTGTGGTGGCCGCTCGCCCACCGCGGGCCGCGCACCCCGTACGCCGCGGTGATCGGGCCGTTGACCGGCGCCGCGAGGCGATGGGACGCGGACTGCCGGGCGGCGTCGCGGGGAGCGGCGGCCGTGCGCTTGGCGGCGGTCCGGTGGGCCTGCCGCTTGGCCGGGCGGGCCTTGCCCGAGGGCAGGGCGAGCCGCTGTCCCGGGTGGATCAGGTGCGGGTTGGCGCCGATGGTCCTGCGGTTGGCGTGGTACAGCGCCTTCCAGCCGCCGCTGACGGAGCTGCGGGTCGCGATGCGGGATAACGTGTCGCCGCTGCGCACCGCGTACGACCCGGACCCGGACCCGGCCGCCCGCCCGGGACTGTGTTTACCGGATGGCTTGACCGTGCGCTTCGGGTGGTGCTGCTTGGCGGGCGGCTTGGTGCTGCGTGCGGCACCGCGGTTCGCCGCCCCGGCGGCGGGCGGACCGGACCGGGACAGCCGGCCGCGGACCGAGCAGACCGGCCAGGCGCCCGGGCCCTGGCCGCGGAGCACCGCCTCGGCCACGGCGATCTGCTGGCCCTTGGTGGCGAGGTCGGCCCGCGGTGCGTACCGGGTGCCGCCGTACGCGGCCCAGGTGTGCTGCGAGAACTGGAGCCCGCCGTAGTAGCCGTTGCCCGTGTTGATGCGCCAGTTGCCGCCGCTCTCGCACGCGGCGACCTTGTCCCAGGTGTCGACCGGGGCCGCCTGGGCGGCGCCGGTGTTGAGGAACGGCAGGACGATGCCGACGCTGCCCGCGGTCAGGACCGCGCACAGCGGGGAGACCCGGCTGGGCGATGCGGGGCGGCGGTGACTTCCTCGAACGGCCATGAGGCTGGTTCCTCTCCACAACGGCTCTCGACGTCGCCCCCCGGAAGTCCCGGCGGGCTGTACGAGTACCGCAGCCGGGGGCGGCCGGTCACAAGGCGCAGGGGTGGTCACGGGGCGCCGCGCGCTCCCGGAACCCGCCCCCTGATCGGGTGACGCTCCCTCAGCTGTGCGAGGGAAGGCGCGTGGAGGGACGCGGGGGCGCACGGGCAGGCCCGGGGCTGGCGGGACGGCCGGGGCGCCGAGCCGTAGATCACCCTCCGTCGCGTGCCGGGCGGGGAGCGCGGCGGCGGAAAAAGATTCTTCCGCCGGCCCCGTGGAGTGCCGCTTTTCCGGCGGATTGGTTTCCTGTTGGACCAGTGGCGCCGATCATCTTCACAGGGCGGCCGAATTCCGGGCCGGGGCGCGGAGGTTCGGTCCGGACCGGTCCGCGAGCGGCCCAATGCGGCGGAGTGCGGCCGTGGGCCGCGTTGGGCGGATCTTGCGGAGCGCTATTGCGTCCGCCGCCCGGCCAAGAGACCGATCTTGCCCGGGCGGCGGCCCCGGCGGGGAACAGCACGTACCGGTCCGGCCCCGCACCGGCCCGGCGAAAGGCGGGAAGCCGCGAAGCGGGGGAAGCAGGGAAGCCGAAGAGGGCGAGCGGGAGAAGGAATAGAGGAAGGCCGGTGAGATGGGAGGCGGCAATACGGGCGGACAACGGCGGGTCGCTGCCGGTAATAGGCCCGGCCCCGCCCGGAGTTGCGCAGGTGCCCGTCCTTCGGGTCGAAGACTCTCCCTTGTAGCCCAGCTCGACGGCGGCTCGACGGCGGGCACGCCCAGCGGCGGCCGAGGAGGCGCGCCGGGTAGGCGGTGATGTCGTGGAGGATGAGGTCCGGCCGCCGCCCTTGTCCGGGGACTCGGCCGTCGCGGGGGCCGGGGAACGGCCGTGGGGAGGGGCCCGGCCCGGCGTCGGCCTCGATGTCGGCCTCGGTGCCCGCCTGGTCGTCGGCCGGGCGTCGCCGCGGGCGGACCCCGCGGCCCGTTCCGGCCCGGCAACACCCCTGCCCATCGGCCCGGGATACGGTACGCGGCGACCGAAGAACCCCGGCCACAACTCCCGCGCCCCTCGCCCGGCTTTGGCCCGGCCGCGCCAAGGGCATGGGTCAACCAGGGCAACTCGAACGTTGACAGGCGCACTTGACGTGCCGTTTGCCCAATCTCCCGCCGCTCATCGCCTCCCGGACCGCCCGCGTACCGCGCCAGTTCTCCGAAAAAGGGGCTGCCCCGCAGCGGCCGGGAACTGGCGGAGAATCACGCGGCCCCTGTATAGCGGGAAGCGTGCCGACGCGCATATCATTGCCTCACATCGACTTCATCACGGTAGATCGCTCGCAGGAGCGGCTCCGAATAATCACCTCCTGACCCCGGATCGCCGGGAGCCTCCGCGACGCCGATGCCGTCATTTCCGTACGGCATCGCCCGCCGCATCGAGGAATCCTCGCGACGGCGGTCCGTACCCCAGGATGTGCAGCGCGCCTACGGTGCGTGCCGGTCGTCACCGGCCGTGCGCCGTCGGCCTTCTGGCGTACCCGGCGGTGCGCCGCGCCGCTGGACGAACGACCGGGGGCGCACGGCGCTCCGGGCCGTGCCCTCGGACGCCGGTCGGACCCCTCGGTCCCGGCCCCTGCCCCGCCTCCGGGGCGTCAGCCCGCGATCATGAGCCGTCCGTCCTCGCGGCCGATCCAGTAGCGGCGCAGTACGTCGAGCATCACCGACACCTCGCAGGCGGTGATGCCGGGGAAGGCGGCCAGGTCGTGGGTGAGGAACTCGGCCAGCCCCTCCTCGTTCCGGAACACCCCGTGGTGGATCACCGATGAGGTGCCGGCGACGATCGAGACGTAGCGCGCCGAGGGGTGCCGGGCGAGGGCGTCGGCCACCTGCTGGATGGCTCCGGGGGCCGCGTGCAGTTCGACCACCACCTCCAGCGCGTACCCCAGCAGCGCGGGCTCGATCTCCACTCGGGGCCGGACCAGTCCGCGCCGCAGCAGCGACTGGGTGAGCCGGTAGGCGGTCGAGCGGCTGATGCCGAGTGCGCGGGCCACTTCGGCGGCGCTGGCCCGGCCGTCGTGGCGCAGCAGTTCGACCGCGCCCAGCTCCTCGGTGCTGAAGTCGGCCACGGTGGCGGGGTCGGCGGGGTCGGCGGGTTCGTTCAGTGGTTCGGCCACCTCCCGCAGCGCCCGCAGCTGGTCGTCGCCGAGCCTTCGCAGCCGCCAGGAGTCGGATTTGGTCGAGGCCCGCAGCACCAGTTCGGTGCGGGCCGACCGGACCCCGGGGACGGACGGGATGCGGCTCATCAGCAGCTCCCGAGCCCCGGCGCGGCGCGTGGCGTGCAGGGAGCAGTAGACGTCGGCGCGTCCCGTGGTCGTCGCCACGAACGGGACCTCGGGCAGTTCGGCGAGCCGACCGGCCACCGTCCGCGCCTGCCCCGGGTCGGTGGCCACCCAGATGTGCATGGGAGTGCCCTCGGCCAGCATCGGCCACTCCACCTGCCCGATCACCCGCAGCAGCCGCTCGTCCGCGAGCCGGGCCAGTCGGCGGCCGACCGTGCTGGCCGAGCTGCCGAGCACATCGGCGAGCGCGCTGAGCGGGGCCCTCGGGGCCACCTGGAGGGCGGCCACCAGGTCGAGGTCGGCATCGTCCAGTGAGGTCTCCGGCATGGGAACGAATCTATCGTGCGATTGGTGCTCTATAGGTGAATCATTCTTGCGTTACAAAGCTTTTACTTGCCTCATTCCACCACCGCCTCTCTAATGGACGACCACGCTTGCGTCATCCGACGAAGGAAGTGCGGCCGGTGAGCTCGAACGACACCACCACCACGCCCGACAACACACCACCCGGCACGCCGCCCGGGGCGCCCGCGGAGGGCTCCGCGGCGCTGTCCCGTCTGCTCCGGGTACTCGGCGCCATCGAACGGTGGGGCAACAAGCTGCCCCACCCCTTCTGGCTGTTCGCCATCCTGAGCGCACTGCTCGCGGTGGTGAGCTGGGGACTGGCCTCCGCGGACGTGTCCGCGGACAATCCGGCCGACGGCAAGACCGTGATCGTCCGCAGCCTGATCTCGGTCGACGGCGTGCGCTCGATGATCACCGACGCGATCACCAACTACGCCACCTTCCCCCCGCTCGGCACCATCCTCGTGGTGATGCTCGGGGTCGCCGTCGCCGACAAGTCGGGGATGCTCACGGCGATGCTGCGGGCCGGTGTCTCCCGCGTCCCGGCGCGCTGGATGACCTTCGCGCTGGCCTTCACCTCGATGGTCGCCCACATCGCCTCCGACGCCGCGTACGTGGTGCTCGTCCCCCTCGGCGGCCTGGCCTTCCGCGCGGTCGGACGCAGCCCGGTCCTCGGCATCGTGGTGGCCTTCGTGGGCGTGTCCGCCGGGTACGACGCGAGCCCGCTGATCACACCGATGGACGCCGTGCTCTCCGGACTGACCACGGCGGCCGCGCACACGGTCGACCCCGGCTACACCGTCACCCCGCTGGCCAACTACTTCTTCTCGATCGCCTCCTCCGTGGTCCTGGCCGCCGTCATCACCCTCGTCACCGAAAAGGTGTCGGCCCGGCAGGTGGCGGCGCTGCCGCCCGACACCGGCGAGACCGCCACGGAGGACGACGCCGACCCGGTCGCGCTCGACCTGCGCCCCGAGGAGCGGCGCGGACTGCGCCGCAGCGGGCTGGTCTTCCTGCTCTTCCTCGCGGCGATCGTGGTGGCCATGATTCCCGCCGGGTCGCCGCTGCGCGGCGAGGGCGGCAGCATCGTCGAATCGCCCGTGCTCTCCGGGATCGCCGTGGTGCTCGGAGTGCTCTTCGCGCTGCTCGGCACGGTGTACGGGCGCGCGGCGGGCACCGTACGCGGCAGCCGCGACATCCCCGACTTCATGGCGCAGGGCATGCGGGAGATGGCCCCGATCCTGGTGCTGTTCTTCGCCATCTCCCAGTTCCTCGCCTACTTCAAGTGGACGGGCGTGGGCCAGGTGCTCGCCATCCGGGGCGCGGATCTGCTCAAGGAGCTCGGGGTGACGGGGCCGGTCGCGTTCCTGGGCATCGTGGTGGTGTGCACGGTCATCAACCTGGCGATGACCAGCGGATCGGCCATGTGGGCGCTGGTCTCCCCGGTGTTCGTCCCCATGCTGATGCTGCTGGACGTCCCGCCGGAGGCCACCCAGGCGATCTACCGCATCGCCGACTCCTGCACCAACGCCATCACCCCGATGAGCGCCTACTTCGTGATGGCGCTCGGCTTCCTCCAGCGCTACCGGCGCTCCGCGGGCATCGGCACCCTCGCCTCGCTGACCCTGCCGCTGTCCCTGGCCATGCTGGTGACCTGGACCCTGCTCTTCTACGCCTGGTGGGCGCTGGGCATTCCGCTCGGCCCCGGCGCTCCCGTCCGCTGAGCCACCGAACCCCTCCCGGAAGGACCCCCTAGATGACGCTCTCCGACATCGCCGCCGCGACGGAGCGGGCACTGCCCGAGATGACCGACGACCTGCGGACGCTGGTGGAACTGGAGACGCCGAGCGACGACAAGCACCTGCTGGACGCCGGGCTCGCCGCGATCCACGACTGGCTCGTGGCGCGGCTCGGCGAGCCGGACGAGACCGAGCGCCACGACTGCGGCCCGCACGGCGACGTGCTGGCCGTCACCTACCGCGGCACCGCGCCCGGCACCGCGCTGCTGCTGTGCCACTACGACACGGTCTGGCCGGCCGGGACCCTCGCCGAGTGGCCGTTCGAGGTGACCGACGGGAAGGCGAGCGGACCGGGCGTCTTCGACATGAAGACCGGCCTGGTGCAGGCCGTATGGGCGCTGCGGCTGCTGCGCGAGCTGGAGCTGCCGCATCCGTCCGTCCGGCTGCTGCTCAACGGGGACGAGGAGATCGGCAGCCTGTCCTCCCGGCCGCACATCGAGCGGCTGAGCGACGGCGTCCTCGCCACCCTGGTGTTCGAGGCGGCGCAGAACGGGGCGCTCAAGACCTCGCGCAAGGGTGTCGGGCTGTTCGACGTGACCGCGCACGGCGTGGAGTCGCACGCCGGGCTCGACCCGCTGGCCGGAGCCAGCGCGATCCACGCCCTGGCCGAGGCCATCCCGCACATCACCGCTCTCGGTGCCCCGGAGCGGGGCACCACCGTGAACGTGGGACTGATCAGCGGCGGCACCGGCCGCAACGTGGTCGCAGCGCAGGCGCGCTGCGGCATCGACATCCGGATCGCCGAACCGGCCGAGATGGCGCGCATCGACGCCGCGTTCGGCGCCCTCGCCCCCGCCGACCCGCGGGTGCGGCTGGCCGTCAGCGGTGGATGGAACCGGCCGCCGATGGTTCCGAACGAGCCGTCCCGGCACCTGTTCAAGCAGGCCCACGCCATCGCGGCCGAACTGGGCTGGGAGCTGGAGGAGACCGCGGTCGGCGGGGCGAGCGACGGCAACTTCGTCTCCGCGCTCGGGCGGCCGGTCCTCGACGGGCTCGGCGCCCTGGGCTCCGGCGCCCATGCCCGCCATGAACACACCCTGCTCGACGCCGTCCCGGCGCGCACCGCGCTCGCCGTCGGGCTGCTGACCGCCCTGGCGTCCGACGCCTCGTAACGCGGCCGCACAACACCGCCGCCCGCCGCCGTGACGGTCACTCACG
>NZ_RIBZ01000298.1:0-18210 GCF_003721215.1 Streptomyces botrytidirepellens | reverse complement strand
GGCGCCGCCGTCGCCGTCGCGGACCTCGCGGCCGACGCCGCGCGCGAGGCCGCCCCGGAGCAGCGGCCCGGCCTGATCGCCCGCGCCGTGCCGCGCGACCGGGTCGCCAACGAGCTGCCGCACGCCGACATCGTCGTCTCCTGTACGGGCGCGACCGGCCTGGTGCTGACCGAGGACGATCTGCGCACCGCCCTCACCCAGCGGGCGGGCTGCCCCTCCGGCGGGCACGCCGCCACCGTCTCGCTGCTGGACCTGGCGATGCCGCGCGACATAGACGCGGCGGCGCACCGGATCGAGCGGCTGCGACTGGTCGACATCGAGTCCCTCGCCGAGGCGGCCGCCACCCCTGCCGACGACTCGGGGTCGTCCGCGGTCGCGCTGGCCGCCGACGTCGACAAGGTCCGCGGAATCGTCTCCGCCGAGGTGTCCGCCTTCGGGGCGGCCCAGCGCGCCGCGCACATCACGCCGACCGTGGTCGCGCTGCGTACCATGGCGGCAGATGTCGTCGCGAGTGAGATCGCCCGGCTCGACGGACGCCTGCCCGATCTGGACGACAAGCAGCGCTCGGAGATCACCCAGACCGTGCGCCGGGTCGTCGACAAGCTGCTGCACGCGCCCACCGTGCGGGTCAAGGAGCTGGCGAGCACTCCGGGCGGCGCGGGCTACGCGGACGCGCTGCGCGAGCTCTTCGACCTCGACCCCCAGGCGGTTGCCGCCGTCAGCCGGGCCGACACCAGCGGCTCGGACCCGGCGGGCGCCGCCGAACCGAACGACCCGAAGGGAGGCCGGGCATGACCACCGCCCCCGCCACCCCGCTGCGGCTGGGGACCCGCCGCAGTGCGCTCGCCATGGCCCAGTCCGGCCTGATAGCCGACGCGGTGCGCGAGCTGACCGGCCGCCCCGTCGAGCTGGTCGAGATCACGACGTACGGGGACGTCTCGCGCGAGCAGCTCGCGCAGATCGGCGGCACCGGCGTCTTCGTCTCGGCGCTGCGCGAGGCGCTGCTGGGCGGCGAGATCGACTTCGCCGTCCACTCGCTGAAGGACCTGCCGACCGCCGAGCCGGAGGGTCTGACCCTGGCCGCGATCCCGCGGCGCGAGGACCCGCGCGACGCGCTCATCGCGCGCGACGGCCTCACCTTCGAACAGCTGCCGCCCGGCGCCCGGATAGGCACCGGATCGCCGCGCCGTGCCGCGCAGCTCAACGCGTGGGCGCGGTCGTTCGGGCTCGATGTCGAGACCGTGCCGATCCGCGGCAACGTCGGCACCCGGATCGGCTACGTCCGCTCCGGTGAACTGGACGCCGTGGTGCTCGCCGCCGCCGGGCTGACCCGCCTGGGGCGGATCGGCGAGGCGACCGAGATCCTCGACGCCGACCATGTTTTGCCCGCCCCCGGCCAGGGGGCTCTGGCAGTCGAATGTGCCGCGGACGACGCGGAGTTGACTGCCCTGCTCGCCGGACTCGACGACCCGCACACGCGGGCCGCCGTGACCGCCGAGCGTTCCCTGCTCGCCGCCCTGGAGGCCGGCTGCAGCGCACCTGTGGGGGCGTTGGCCGACCTGTTGGGCGACGGTCAGGTTGTCACCGAAATGCGCCTGCGCGGCGTCGTCGGCACGACCGACGGCTCGACGCTGGTGCAGCTGTCCACCACCGGTCCCGTACCCGCGTCGCCCGATCAGGCCGCGGACCTCGGTCGCGAACTCGCCGCCGAGATGCTCGCCAAGGGTGCGGCCGGTCTTATGGGGGAGCGAGCACTTTGAACCCCAATGCCCCGAATCACCCCGGCTGCGGGCACGTCACCTTCCTCGGTGCCGGCCCAGGAGATCCGGGCCTACTGACGCTGCGGGCCGTGGAGGCCCTAGCGGCCGCGGACGTGCTGATCGCCGATCCGCACGTGCTCGACGTGGTACGTACGCACGTCAGGCCGGGCGTGGCCGCGGAAGCTCAGGGCACGCCAGGGCAGGCGGACCCTGATGCGTCGTCAGGCACCGCCGAGGTCCCGGTATTGCGGGACAGCACCAATCTTGTCATGGCGGCCGCGCGCGGCGGCAAGCGGGTCGTCCGCGCGGTAGCGGGCGACCCTGGCCTGGACGGATACGCCGCCGACGAGATGCTGGCGTGCGCCGCCGAGGGCATCGTCTTCGAGGTGGTCCCCGGTGTCGCGTCCGCGGTGGGCGTGCCCGCCTACGCGGGGGTGCCGCTGCGGGACTCCCAGGGCGCCGACGTGCGCTTCGTGGACGCCCGCACCGCCGACGAGCGCTGCTGGAGCGAGGTCGGCTCGTCCGACTCGACGGCCGTCGTCTCCGCCACCCTGGAGACGGTCGCGGCCGCCGCGGGCGAACTGGTGTCCGCGGGCCGCAAGCCGGACACCCCGCTGACGGTCACCGTCGCCGGTACCACCACCCGTCAGCGCACCTGGACGGCGACGCTCGGCACCATCGCGCAGGTGCTGAAGTCCGCGAAGGTGCTGCCGTCGCCGCAGGGCTCGCAGCCCGTGATAGCGGTCGTCGGCGAGAGCGGCGCGGCCGAGCGTCGCGACCAGCTGTCCTGGTTCGAGTCCAAGCCGCTGTTCGGCTGGAAGGTCCTGGTGCCGCGCACCAAGGAGCAGGCCGCCTCGCTCTCGGACCAGCTGCGTTCGTACGGCGCGGTGCCCAGCGAGGTGCCGACGATCGCCGTCGAGCCGCCGCGCACCCCGCAGCAGATGGAGCGCGCGGTCAAGGGCCTGGTCACCGGGCGCTACGAGTGGATCGCCTTCACCTCGGTCAACGCGGTCAAGGCGGTGCGCGAGAAGTTCGAGGAGTACGGGCTCGACGCCCGCGCGTTCGCCGGGATCAAGGTCGCGGCGGTCGGCGAGCAGACCGCCAAGTCGCTGATCGACTTCGGTGTGAAGCCGGATCTGGTGCCCAGCGGTGAGCAGTCCGCTGCCGGGCTGCTGGAGGACTGGCCGCCGTACGACCCGGTCTTCGACCCGATCGACCGGGTGTTCCTGCCGCGCGCCGACATCGCCACCGAGACCCTGGTCGCCGGGTTGATCGAGCTGGGCTGGGAGGTCGACGACGTCACCGCGTACCGCACCGTGCGCGCCTCGCCGCCGCCGGCCGAGACCCGTGAGGCCATCAAGGGCGGCGGGTTCGACGCGGTGCTCTTCACCTCGTCGTCCACCGTGCGGAACCTCGTCGGCATCGCGGGCAAGCCGCACAACGTCACTGTCATCGCCTGTATCGGCCCGGCCACCGCGAAGACCGCGGAGGAGCACGGCCTGCGGGTGGACGTGCTGTCGCCCGAGCCCTCGGTGCTCAAGCTGGCCGAGGCGCTCGCGGACTTCGGCGCGGCGCGGCGCCAGGCCGCGGTCGAGGCCGGGGACCCGGTCACGCGCCCGAGCGAGCGACGGCCCGGATCGCGAAGGAGGGCACGCTCGTGAGCACGCAGTACGGCAACTTCCCCGGGGCCCGTCCCCGGCGGCTGCGTACGACACCGGCGATGCGGCGCATGGTCGCCGAGACCCGGCTGCACCCGGCCGAGCTGATCCTGCCCGCGTTCGTGCGGGAGGACGTCAGCGAGCCGGTGCCGCTCCAGTCGATGCCGGGCGTCCTCCAGCACACCCGGGACAGCCTGCGGAAGGCCGCGGCCGAGGCGGTCGCGGCGGGCCTCGGCGGGATCATGCTGTTCGGGGTGCCGGAGGAGTCCAAGAAGGACGCCGTCGGCACCCCCGGCACCGACCCGGACGGCATCCTCCAGGCCGCCATCCGCGACGTGCGCGCCGAGGTCGGCGACGACCTCGTGATCATGTCGGACCTGTGCCTGGACGAGCACACCGACCACGGCCACTGCGGCGTCCTGGACGCCGAGGGCCGGATCGACAACGACGCCACCCTGGAGCGCTACGCCGAGATGGCCCGCGTCCAGGCCGACGCGGGCGTCCACGCGGTGGGTCCGAGCGGCATGATGGACGGCCAGGTCGCCGTCATCCGCGAGGCCCTGGACGGCGCCGGGTTCCAGGACGTGTCGATCCTCGCGTACACCGCCAAGTACGCCTCCGCCTTCTACGGCCCGTTCCGCGAGGCGGTCGGCTCGTCCCTCAAGGGCGACCGCAAGACGTACCAGCAGGACCCGCCCAACGCCCGCGAATCCTTGCGCGAGCTGGAACTGGACCTGTCCGAGGGCGCCGACATGGTCATGGTCAAGCCGGCCCTCCCGTACCTGGACATCCTCCACCGCATCGCCGACGCGGTGGACGTCCCGGTGGCCGCGTACCAGATCTCCGGCGAGTACGCGATGATCGAAGCGGCCGCCGCGAACGGCTGGATCGACCGCGACCGCGCCATCATGGAATCCCTCACCTCGATCCGCCGCGCGGGCGCGGGGATGATCCTCACCTACTGGGCAACGGAGGTCGCCCAGCGCCTGAACCGCGGCGAGTAGTCCTACCCGCCACGCCGGACGGGCCGGATGCGCACATGCGCGTCCGGCCCGACTGCGTTTTCGTGCGAGTGACATGCTGGGAGCCGCGTCGGCAAAGGGGAGTGGCTCATGCGGTGGACGGTCCATGGCGAGCGGCAGATCTACAGCAATCCGTGGGTGAACCTGTGGCTCGTGGACGTCCAGCAGCCGGATGGTCATCGTTGGGAACACCATGTGGTGCGGATGCGGCACCTGGCTGTCGCCGCCGTGGTCGATGAACAGAAGCGGGTGCTGATGATGTGGCGGCACCGGTTTGTCACCGACACCTGGGGCTGGGAGTTGCCCATGGGGCTCATCGAGCCCGACGAGACCCCCGAGCAGGCCGCCGTGCGCGAGGTCGAAGAGGAGACCGGCTGGCGGGTGGAGGCAGTGAAGCCTCTGGTTTACGCCCAGCCCGCGAACGGCATCACCGACTCCGAACACCACGTCTTCCGCGCCGACGGTGCCACGTACGCCGGTCCGCCGACCGAACTGAACGAATCGGACCGCGTCGAGTGGATTCCGCTCGCGGAGATCCGCGGGATGATCGACCGTCGCGAGATCGTCAGCAGCGGCAGCCTGGTCGGCCTGTTGTACCTGCTCCTGGACGAGGCCACCAAGGCCACCGGTTAGTGCAGTGCCTCTCGCATCCGCTGCTCGAACCTGATCACGGGCGTCTCGCGGGCGTACGGAGTGAGGCGGCGGCGAAACTCCTGGAGGTGCCCAGCGACCCGGGGCGAGTCGATGGCGGCCGTCAGGTCGAGCGCGAGTGCGGCGCTGCGGCAGGCCGCGTCGAGTTTGCCCTGCTGGAACTGGGCTGTGGCGAGCCAGTAGGCGTGGAGGGCCCAGCGGCTGGTCACCTGCGGCCCGCGCAGCGTCCTGGGCCTTGCAGGCGAGGGCGATGGCGTCCACCGCATTGCCTTCATAGGTGGCCTGCAGACTCATGCAGGAGAGCACGTTGGCCATGAAAAGGCGATCATTCTGCCCGTGGGAGAGGCCGAGGGCCTGGGTGAAGTAGATGCGCGCGGTGCTGTACTGGCGGGCATCGAAGTATGCCCACCCCGCGAGGCGTGCCAGCTCGGCGGCGAGGCATCGCAGGTCTCGCTCCAGAGGGTCGTCGGCGGTTCGCATCATCTGGGTGACGTACGTGAGGTGCCCCACGATGGCGGGGCGAAGCGATGCGCCGCCGTGTTGGTCGTCGCGACGCCAGTAGTCCTCCACCGAGGAGCGCAGCGCCCTCAGCGTGGAGCGCGTGACCCGCCCGTCAGCCAGGGTCAGGAGGTCTTCAAGACTGTCGCTGGGAGCAGGACCGGAGGGCGTCGGGGAGTGCACAGGCTCTGGCTCTCGTCCCGGGGCGCGCTCGCGTACATGGTCCGGTGGAGGGATCTCCCAGGGACGATGAGCGAGACCCAGCATTGCGCCGGGGATGCGCAGTCCGTCGGCGACTCGCTCGATGACATCGATGTGTGCCAGGGTGCGGCGCCCGGCCATGATTTCGCCAACCCTGCTGGGCGTCATGCCGCAGAGGGCGGCGATACGAGAGGGGTAGATCCCTGCCCTGAGCTTGACCAGCCGGAAGATGCGGGCGAAGTCGCGGCCCCGGCATGCGTCCTGCCACTCGTGGCTGGTCAGCAACGCGGGCGGAAGCCTGTGGTGAGGCTGCGGTCCGGGCACTCGTGCCCCTCTTCCTCGTCCCACGATAGTGGGCCGTCTGGGCAGTGAACCGTCGAGGATTTTACCCACGTTGGGTAATCACCATGGCCTGTTTCCGTAGTTGTCGATCGGGTGAGCTTGCCCCCTGGAACCACCCGCGACGAGGGGACGCGATGCTCCCGATGACCACCCCCAACCCACAGCAGCCCGCCACGCGGCAATGGAAGATGCAGTTCACGTCCCCACCCAGATGCGTCCGCCTTGCTCGAAGCCAGGTCGGCAAAGCGCTTCGTAACTGGGGCTACGGAGAGGAAGACATCGACCGGATGGTCCTCGTCTGCAGCGAGCTGGCCACCAACGCCGTGCAGCACGGCAACAAGCGCGGTCACCTCTTCGAAGTGCGCCTGACCCACGAGGACACCAGTTGCCTCGTCGAGGTCTCCGACGCGGCCAGCAATCGGCTGCCCCGTCGTACGGAGGCCACCGAGAACGACGAGAACGGTCGTGGCCTCCAGCTTGTCGCAGCCCTGGCCAAGGAGACCGGTCACCGCCCTCGCAGCCCGATCGGCAAGACCGTCTGGGCACGTCTCGCCCTCACTTGGGGTGAAGAAGCCGGGCAATCCTGAGAAGCCGGTGGCCCCTACCGCTACGGTGGGGGCCACCGCTGCGCACATGTCGTCGGGGAGGACGGTTGTGGCTGAGGATCCGCCGAAGAAGAACCCCGGATGCTTGGCCGTGATCCTCACCGGCCGCAGGGAAATCATCCTGCAACTCCGGGACGAGAAGCCCGACATCTGGTGGCCGGGGTATTGGTCCCTCCCAGGAGGCGGACGGGAACCGGGCGAGGCCCCGATCGACACCATCCTCCGCGAAATCAAGGAGGAGACCGGCATCGTGCCGGACACGATCGAGGAGGCCGCGGTGACCCCGTACGACCCCTTCAAGGCTCCGCCGCACGTGTTCCTCGGCACCTGGGACGGCGAGGAGAGCGAACTCGTCCTCGGTGAGGGCCAAGCACTACGGCTGGTCCCTCTGGGCCAGCTGCCCGAGAAGATGCCGCCTCACATCCGGCACTACATCCTTCAGCTCACCTCGGACGGTTCCTGACGGTAGCTGTCTCATCTCCGTCGCATGCCCACGCTGCACCATGTCGTTCGCTGGAATGGGGTGCACGTCGATGTGCCATGGGCGCGCCCGGCCGGGATGACAACGGAGGCAGGAATGCCGGGTCGGCGAGGATCGCCCCGGCCGCGGTGCGAGCGCGAGGAATCCGACGTCGGCGGGCACCCGCGCGACGTCCCACTTGTAGCCGACCACGATCAGGCGCGCTTGTCCCGGCTATCTGCCGTTCGCGCTCCACCACGATGCGGTTGGGGCCGAAGTGGCTACGCGTGGGCAAGGACCACGCCGTACGCGTGCGGCAGCGCGAGAATGTCGAGCAGCCCCAAGAAAGTCGGCGATCGAACCTCGTCGATCGGCCCGTGCTCGGTGAAGAGTTCGGACAGAGCCAGCTCGTGCTGTCGGCAGCATTCGGCGAGCGAGGCGGCGAGGGCTGTCACTCGGGCCTTGCGACTCGTCCGCGCAAGTAGTGGTCGGTTCCCAGCTGTAGGTGGGGACAGCTTGCTGTCGCGCGCCCTACGATCCGGGAGAATGCACAGGCAGTGACAGACACCACACGGTTGAGATTCCGTGAGTGTGGCAACAGTCAAGACTGCGCCATATGACGTAGACGACTTACTCGCTCCTGAGTCGTGTCGCCCCTCCCGAAACCCCGCCCCAGCAGCCATTGTTCGCAGACGTTTTCACAGCTCAGTGTAGTGAAACCCTAAAGGCGTAGAGATCAACTACTCGTCACCGAGCGTTTTACGGCTGGAGTTTGTTCCGGAGTGGTCGCTGGCGGACCGGTGTTGTACCCGGGACCCGATATGCTCGTCTCAACATCTTCTCTCGCGGCGTAATCCGTCGGTCGGTTGACCCGATCGGGGCCGATCGGCTCCGCGACCGAGAGGAGGTGTTGCGGATGGAGAACCCGCCAGATGGCGGGGAGCGGAACAACCGGAAGATCGTCAGAAAGGTGATCGGTTGGCTGACGCTACAGGCACTGGGTGCCTGGCTGCGTCATATGATCGACAGCTCTCTCTAGACGTCTGAGGCCCCCTGCTGCAACAGAGGGCCTCCCGGGAGCCTGCTCCCAGACGCTGGCCCTGTGCCCCCGCCAACGGAGTCATGAACCGTGGAGGTACAGGGCCTCTTCCATAACCGATACACGCGGACCGCGGTCCCAACCGTGCGGCCAACGGCGTCTAACGTCGCGCATTTCCGCTTGAGCATCTACCAGTTCTGCCGCTAAAAAACACGGTAGTCCAGGTCGAGCCCCGGGAAGCCGACGATGTAACCCGGCTGTGGCATTCGGATGGTACCTCTAAACTGGTCCCGCCGACGAGAAAGAGCACACGGATGGCACGGGGCCTGGCCAATTTCAGCTCCACCGAGCTGCGAGCCCACCGAATGAACCTCTACGCGCGTCCGAACGCGGTGTCGATGACCGCCGAGCAGCTCGCTGAAGCTGTCGGAGCGACGAAAGCACAGATCCTGGCCTACGAGAATGGGCATCGAGTGCCAGACCCTCCGCGCGTGCGAGCCCTCGCTCGGGCCCTGAGGATCCATCCTTGGCAGCTCATGAACCTCGACGAACGCAACACGTGGACGCTCGCTGACTTTCGCCGCGCATCCGGGCTGCGAGCCGAGGACGTCGTAACCCGCCTCGGAATCTCCCCCAAGAACTACCGCCGGTTTGAGACTGAGGGCATCGTGCCAAGCCGCCGTCCTCAGTTCATCGACGAGGTCGCCGCGGCCATGGGCATGCCCCGTCAGATGGTCGTTATGGCCATCGACCGGACGCCGGCCGTGCAACGGCGCCAGGGCCGTGCTTTCGAGCTGGTCGTGGCCATGGCTGAGCGCTACGTGCCCAAGGCCGGGCCATGGGATGGGCCGGCACTCACCGACCCGAACCTGATCGAACTGGCGGCCGCGTACGGCCGACCCGTCCAACGGATTCGCCGCGTCCTGACATACGAACTGGGCGAACTCCGGCAGAGTCAAGTACGCGCCCGGCGCGAGCGTGTCATCGCGGACTACGACACCGACCTCAGCCGCCAGGCCGGTGCTCGGCATGCACTGAATCGCTGGCATGAAGTCTTCGAGACAGAGCTGTTCCGGCTGCCCCGGCGCCTGGAGTCGTTCCACCGCACTGCTCAGCCCTCGGACGTCTGGCAACTCCTAGTCGACCTCTTCAACGTCGATGCCCTCGGACGCTCCGATGCCGGTACGTGGGCGGTCACCACCCTGCTGAGCAAGGAGCCCCAGGTGCTGCCCCGCTATCTGGTCGAGCAAGGTAGTGTCGAAGATGTCCAGGTTTGCCGTCTCTCTGCCCCGGGCGCCAACCACGTGCTCACCTACGCCGGCCTGTACGCGGCGTTGTACCCCGGGGTGCGTAGACCAATCCGCACGGGTAGCCGCGTCAAGTCTCGCGGCGGCGCTGGCCCGGAGACGTTCACGCTCCCCAACCGGATCGAGCGTCTGACCGTGCCTCACCCGATCCTGGAAAACATGCGGATTGTGTTGGCGAGGGCCAAGACCACCCTGCCGATTGGGCTGAGCCCCACCTATGAGCTCACGGTGGGAGCGAACTCCCTGTCTGCCGCACCCAAAGGTTTCCTTTTACCTATGGACGACCCGGACTGAAGCTCACCGACGATGCGGCAGCCCGAGCAGCCGGGACGTACTCGTGCGCCTCGAAACTCGGCCACAACCCAGCGCGCTCAGCGGTCGTCGCGGCGCTGCGGGGCGAGCTTCGCCCAGGCGCCGAACGCTGCCGCCACGGCCAGGAGGCCGAGGCCGATCCAGAGGTTGATGCGGATGCCGTCGGCCTTGGCCAGTTCGGCGGGGCCGTCGGTGATGCCGAGGACGGTGAGGACGGCGCCGTACAGGCCGAGGAGTCCGGCGATGAGCCAGCGGACGTCGAAGGTCTTTCCCGGGGTCATGGGGTTCTCTCCGTTCATACGGCGACCACCAGCCAGACGCTCAGGGCCGCCGTCAGCGCCAGGATGATGCCGCCGAGGACGACCGGGGACTTCCACCAGGGCTGCCGTACGGAGGCTTCGTGGGCGTCGGGGGAGTCGGGGTCGGGGAGGCCCCGGACGAGGCCGCGGAGTTCGGACTCCGGCTTCGGCCGGGTGATGAAGGTGACCGCGATCGTGACGACGGCGTCCACGACGAAGGCGAAGAGGGCGCCGTAGAAGTTGGCCATCTGGGCGTTGATGGTGTCGTGCGGGCCGACTTCGCCGCCGGGGTAGAACCAGCCGATGTGGTAGGCGGAGAGGTGGGCGACGGCGGCCGCGGCCGTGCCGGAGAGCATGCCCCAGAAGCCCGCCCACGGGGTGACCCGCTTCCAGAACATCGCCAGCAGGAACGTCGCGAAGAGCGGCGAGTTGAAGAAGGAGAAGAGGAGCTGGATGTAGTTCTGGATGTTGTTGTACTCGGAGGCGACGAACGCCGCGGCGACGCTCACCGCGATGCCCGCGACCGTGGCGTAGCGCCCGGCGGTGAGGTAGTAGCGGTCGTCGCGGTCGCGCACCACGTACGGCTTCCAGATGTCGTACGTGAACACGGTGTTGAAGCCGGAGATGTTGGCGGCCATGCCCGCCATGAAGGCGGCGAGCAGGCCGGTGAGGGCGATGCCGAGGACTCCGGTGGGCAGGAAGCGCTGCATCATCTCGGGGATGACGTCGTTGTACGTGGGCCCGCCGGGCTTCCCCAGCTTGGGGATGATGACCAGGGCGATCATGCCGGGGACCACGGTGAACAGCGGCAGCGCCATCTTGGGGAAGGCCGCGATGAGCGGGGTGCGGCGGGCGGCGTTGAGGTCCTTGGCGGCGAGCGAGCGCTGCACCTCGGCGAAGTTGGTGGTCCAGTAGCCGAAGGCGAGGACGAAGCCCTCGCCCATGGCGAGGCCGATCCAGTCGCCGAGCGGGTTGGTCCAGTGGCCGGGGGTGGTGCCCTGCCAGGTGTGCAGCAGGGTGGGGTCCTGGACGGCGTCCTTCAGGCCGCCGAAGCCGCCGACGGTGTGGAGGCCGATGACGACGATGGGGATCAGCCCGGCGAGGATGACGAAGAACTGGAGCACCTCGCCGTAGATCGCGCCCNCCCGGCGAGGATGACGAAGAACTGGAGCACCTCGCCGTAGATCGCGCCCGCCAGCCCGCCCAGGGTGATGTACGCGAGGACGAAGACCGCGGACAGCACGATCGACAGCCACAGCGGCCAGCCGATCAGCAGCTTGACGATCAGCGCGAGGGCGAAGAGGTTGACGCCCGCGAGCAGCATCTGCGCGACGGCGAAGACGACGCTGTTGAGCAGGTGGGTCTGGTTGTTGAAGCGGCGGCGCAGATACTCGGAGACGCTGTGCACCCGCGTCGAGTAGTAGAACGGCATCATCACGACGCCGAGAAAGACCATCGCGGGGATCGCGCCGAGCCAGTAGAAGTGCACCGCGGCGGCCCCGTACTGGGCGCCGTTGGCCGCGCCGCCGATGATCTCCAGGGCGCCGAGGTTGGCGGATATGAAGGCGAGGCCGGTGATCCAGGCGGGCATGGAGCGCCCGGCGAGGAAGAAGTCGCCGGTGGTGCGGACGGCGCGCTTGGTGTAGAGGCCGATGGCGATGATCGCGCCGAAGTAGACGGCGAGCAGGAACCAGTCGACGGCCCCGAGGCTCAGGGTGCCGGTCATGCCCGCGTCTCCCCTGAGTCGGTCTCGCCTGGGTCGGTCTCGCCTGGGTCGGTCTCGCCTGGGTCGGTCTCGCCCGGGTCGGCGGTGAAGCCGATGACGAGGTCGGCGGCGTCGCGGCCGGGGGCGACGCGGCGGGCGTTGGCCTCGTCCGTGGTGAGGACCCAGCGTTCGGCCTCGGCGGGCTCCTTGCCGAACCGCTCATGGCGGTCGATCAGCCGCCGTACCCGCTCCTCGGTGTCCAGCTCGACCCACCAGGTCTCGTCGAGCAGTTCGCGGACCGGGCGCCAGGGCGCGTCATCCAGCAGCAGGTAGTTGCCCTCGGTGATGACGAGCGGGACGTCCGGGGCGACCGGGATGGAGCCCGCGATGGGCTGCTCCAGTTCGCGTTCGAAGCCCGGCGCGTACACCGGCTCGCCGGGGCGCGGCTCCTTGAGGCGCCGCAGCAGCGCGGTGTAGCCGTACGGGTCGAAGGTCTCCGGGGCGCCCTTGCGGCCCAGCAGGCCCAGGCGGCGCAGCTCGACGTCGGCGAGGTGGAAGCCGTCCATCGGGACCAGGACCGCGCGGTCGGGGCCGAGCGCGCCGACCAGGTACTCGGCGAGGGTGGTCTTGCCGGCCCCGGGCGGTCCGGCGATGCCGAGCAGTCGGCGGCGGCCGGAGTCGGCCAGGCGCCGGGCGCGGTCGAGGAGTTGCTGGGGAGTCATGGCGGGTGCTTTCCGTGCTGGGGCGGGTCGGGGCGTCGGGCCGCGGTGGGGGCGTCGAACCGCGGGGCGGGCGTCAGGCCGCGGTGTGGGCGTGCGCGGCCTTGATCTGGTCGGCGATGTACGAGCGGGCGTGGGCGGCGAGGTCCGGGCCGTCGGACCACAGGTTCCGCCAGACGGCGAGGTCGTGGGAGAGGCCGGGGGCGACGACGGCCGACGAGAAGCTCTCGAAGGTGATCGGGCCCCGGTAGCCGATGTCGGCGAGGGCGTGGAAGAACGCGGGGAAGTCGATGGTGCCGGAGCCGAGGTAGCCGCGGTGGGACTCGCCGATGTGGACGTAGCCGAGGCGGTCGCCGCAGGCGCGGACGGGGCGGGAGAAGTCCTGCTCCTCGATGTTCATGTGGTACGTGTCCAGGTGGACCAGGACGTTGGAGGCGCCGATCTCGTCGATCAGGTCCAGGCACTGGCGGGCGGTGTTGACGACGTTGGTCTCGTACCGGTTGACCACCTCCAGGCCGAGCGTCACCCCGAGGCCGTCCGCCTCGGCGGCCAGTCGGCGCAGCGCCCGGACGGCGTGCTCGCGCCCCCGGGCGGTGGCGGGGCGGCCGTACTTGCCGAGGGCGCTGTAGAGCACCCCGCCGAAGTAGTCGCCGCCGAGGTCATGGGTGATGCGCAGGGCCCGGCGCAGCAGCGCCTCGCCGCGGGCGGCGGTGTCCGGGTCGTCGGAGGAGACGTCGGAGTCGAAGGAGAGGCCGCGGGAGCAGGCCACGCGCAGGCCGTGGTCGGCGAGGACCTGGCGGGTGTCCTTCACGTCGACCAGCTCCGGGTCGTGGAGGGAGATCTCGACCAGGTCGTATCCGGCCTCGCGGCTGCGGGCCGCGGCGGTCCGGGCGCCTTCGGGCGTCCAGTCGCCGGTCCACACCAGGGCGTGCACTCCGAGGTCGTTCATCAAGGTCCCTCCGCGTCGTTGCGTGCGTGATGCCTGCCTGATGTTACGCATCTTTTGCGTGAGGGCAATACATAAGTGTGCTTGGGTTCGGTCGTAAAGGGCGGTACGGTGTGGGCGGTACCGAACAGAGCGTGAACATGGAGGACAGGGCCCAGTGGCGGAGGCGGTCTCGGCAGGTCAGGCGCATCCGACGGGCCCAGGGGCGGTGCTGGCGCTCATCCGCGGCGGCCGGGCCACCACCCGGGCCCAGCTCATGGCCGCGACCGGACTGTCCCGCTCCACCATGGCCACGCGGCTGGAGGCACTGGGCGAGGCCGGTTATCTGGAGGTGTCCGGCGCGGCCGACTCCACCGGCGGCCGCCCGGCGGGCTCCTTCCGGCTGCGCCGCGACGCCGGGGTGCTGCTCCTCGCCGACATCGGCGGCAGCCATGTGCACACCGCGCTCGCCGACATGGGCTGCGACGTCCTCGTCTCGCACCGCCGCGACCTCAGCGTGGCCGAGGGCCCGGACGTGGTGCTCGGGCAGGTCGCCGCCGACTTCCGGCGGCTGCTGAAGGACGCGGGCGAACCGGCCGACCGGGTGCGCGGCATCGGCATCGGGGTGCCCGGCCCGGTGGAGGCGGGCACCGGACGCGTCGTCAGCCCGCCCATCATGACCGGCTGGGACGGCTACACCGTGCCGGACTTCTTCCGCGGCGGCTACGACTGCCCGGTCCTCGCCGACAAGGACACCAACCTGATGGCCCTCGGCGAGCACCGGGTCAACTGGCCCGACCGCCGCCATCTGCTCTTCGTCAAGGCGGGCACCGGCATCGGCTCCGGCCTCGTCCTCGGCGGCGCGCTCCACCACGGCTCCCAGGGCGCCGCGGGCGACATCGGCCACATCCCCGCCCCCGGCCTCGACGAGACCTCCCCCGACGCCCCCGTCTGCCGCTGCGGCAACTCCGGCTGTCTGGAGGCCCTGGCCGGTGGCTGGGCCCTGGTCCGCGATCTCACCGCCGCCGGGCACGACGTCGCCACCACCGACGACGTCGTCGCCCTCGTCCGCTCCGGCAACGGCGACGCCGTACGGCTGCTGCGACAGGCGGGCCGCCTGCTCGGCCAGGGCGTCGCCGACGCGGTCAGCCTCCTCAACCCGTCCATCCTGGTCGTCGGCGGCGGGCTCGCCCACGCCCAGGAACACCTGATCGCGGGCATCCGCGAGGTCACCTACCGGCGGTCCCTGCCGCTGGCCACCCGCGACCTGCGCGTCGTCCTGTCCCCGCTGGGCACCCGCGCGGGCGTCACCGGCGCGGCCCACATGGTCGCCGACGCCCTGTTCGACCCGGCGACGGTGGACGCGCGGCTGCGCTGACCCTCGTCGAGGCTCGTGCTCACGCCCGCGTGGGTGAGGCTCGCGCTCAGGCCTGCATGCCGCCGTCCACGGGCAGCACCACGCCCGTGACGTACGACGCGCGGTCGCTCAGCAGCCAGGCCGCGGCCTCCGCGCTCTCCTCCGGTTCGGCGGCGCGGCCCAGCGGGGTGCGGGCGTTGAGCTGGTCCACGATCCCCGGGCTGCGCTCCTCCCAGGAGGCGAGCATGGCGGTCACATGGGTGCCGGGGGCAATGGCGTTGACCCGGATGCCCTCCGGGCCGTACGTGACGGCGGCGGATTCGGTCAGGCTGTTGACCGCCCGCTTGGCGGCCCCGTACGCGGGCAGCTCCGGATTGGCCATGAGGCTGCCCACGCTGCTGTTGTTGACGATCGAGCCGCCGCCCGCCGTCGCGCGGATCGCCGCGATCTCGGCCGCCATGGCCAGCCAGGTGCCCTTGAAGTTGACCGTGACGGCCAGGTCGAAGTCGTCCTCCGGCAGATCGGCCACGGGGGCCACCGGCTGCACCGCCCCCGCGTTGTTGAAGGCGGCGTCCAGGCGGCCGTGCAGCCGTACGGCCGTGTCGACGGCGCCGCGGACGCTCGCCGGGTCGGCCAGGTCGCACACCACATGGTCGGCGGTGCCGCCCGCCGCCCGGATCTCCTCGACCACGGCCTTCAGCTCGGATTCGGTGCGTGCGGCCAGGACCACCTTCGCGCCCTCCCGGGCGAAGAGCCGCGCCGCGGCGGCGCCGATGCCGCGTCCGGCGCCGGTGATCAGGGTGACCTTGTCGGTGAGGAGGCCGGTGCGAGGTTTCGTGTCGTTCATGCGACTCAGCCTGCGGCGCTCCGCCCGCCCCAGCCAGGCATCGTCGGTACCTGGCTGCGCCGGCAACCGCCCCCGCACCCTTGAGGGACCCGTGCCCCGCGGCCCTCGCGGCGGGTGCTCGCGGGGCTGGGCACCCCGTGGTCGGTTCGTGGGCGCTGACGCGGGCTCAGCGGGCGGCGGTCCAGGAGTGGGCGACGTCCACGATGACCTTGCCGTCGGACTGGAAGACCCGGAACGGCAGCCGGGCCCGCACGCCGAGGCCGACCTGGGTGTCGCCCTCGAAGCTGGCGCCGTAGCGGGTGTCCCGGAAGGTCTGGTAGCCGGAGACGTTCACGCCCGGCAGCGGCTGCCTGGCCTTGCCCGGGTACGTGCTGTGCCCCGACTCGTAGTCGTAGCTGGGCGCGCCCACCCGGATGTCCAGGATCGCCCCGCCGTTCACCGCGATCGGGTCCCCGGAGCCGTCCTGGTACAGCGCGTCGACGTACCGCACGTCGAAGCGCACCCGGTCGGCGGCCGTGGCGCCCTTCACGTCGAAGACCATGCGGTCGAAGCACTCGTGCTGACCGGTCCTGATGTTCTCCAGCGGCTTGGCGTTGCCCGAGGGCGCCGTCTTCTCGCCGCTGCCCCAGCCGGTGGCGCACGCCGCGGCCGTGCCCGCACCGGTGGCCTGCGCCGCCTCCGCTGTTCCGGCCGTCACCGCCAGTCCGGCGCCTGCCAGCACGATCGCGGCGAGCGAGGTTCCCCACCGTCGCATGTCTTACCCCCAGTGTCTCGATTGACGGATGATGCATGAGGTTTGACGGGCCGGGGGGTCCGGAGGTTGTCCCCAATCGGAGAATCTGTCGCAAAGGGTACGGTCGGGGCTTGCCCCCTACGGGTGGGGTTATCCGCAGCGCCCACCGGCCGGGTGACCGGATGGGCACGCACGTCCGGTTCGGACAGGCTCGTCCCCATGCCACTGATGACCGGCAAGACCGCCGCGCTGGCCCTCGCCGTCGCCGCCACCGCCTCCGTCCTGGCCACCGTGTCCCCCGCCGAGGCGACCAGCGCGCTCAGCTGGGGGGCCTGCGAGGGCACCGGCCACGACGCCCGCCAGGAGTGCGCCACGCTCGACGTACCGCTGAACTACCGCGACCCGGACGGGAAGCGGATCACGCTCGCCGTCTCCCGCATCCGCAGCGAGCGGCCGGACGCCCGCCGCGGAACGCTGCTGCTGATCCCCGGCGGCCCCGGGGAGCCCGGCCTGAACAGGCCGTCCACCATCGGCAAGCGGCTACCGCAGTCGGTGCGGGACGCCTACGACCTCGTCAGCTTCGACCCGCGCGGAATGGGCCGATCCACGTCCGCGAGCTGCGATCTGGCCGCAGGGGACCGGTCCCTGGTCACCGCCCGCCCCTGGCCCGCGGCCGACGGCGACATCACGGGGAACGTCACCACCGCCCGCCGCATCGCCGACACCTGCGCCCGCAACGGCGGCGACCTGCTGCCCACCCTCAGCACCGTCAACGAGGCGCGCGACATCGACAGCATCCGCCGGGCGCTCGGCGAGCGGAAACTGTCGGCCTGGGGCCGGTCGTACGGGACGTACGTGGGGTCCGTGTACGCGCAGCGGTACCCGGAGCGCACCGACCGCTGGGTGCTGGACAGCAACGACGACCCGGATCCCACGCAGGTGGAGCGCCGCTGGCTGGCCAACTTCGCGGTCGGCGCCGAGGACACCTTCCCCGCCTTCGCGAAGTGGGCCTCGGACCCCGGCAGTCCGGTCCGCCTCGCCGACACCCCCGCCGGGGTGCGCCGCCGCGTCCTCGGCCTGGCCGCCCGGCTGGACGCCGAGCCCCTGCGCTGGGACGGCGCCAACCCGCCGGTGCTGAACGGGAACGTGTTCCGCCAGAGCGTCCTGACCGCCCTGTACTCCCGGGGCCAGTTCGAGGGGCTGGCCCGGCTCGTCAGGGACGCGGAGGACGGCAAGGTGCCCGGCGCGGCGCCGCCGGATCTGCCGCAGGACACCGCGGCCGTGTCCTTCGCGACCCTCTGCAACGACGTGGAGTGGCCGACGTCGATCCCCGAGCACGCCCGCGACGTCGCCGCCAGTCGTGCCTCCCACCCGCTCACCGCGGGGATGCCGGTGAACATCACGCCGTGTTCCTTCTGGCCGTACAAGCCCCAGGACAAGCCGGTCCGCATCACCGACCGGGGCCCGTCCAACGTCCTGCTCGTCCAGAACCGCTACGACCCCGCCACCCCCTACAGCGGGGCGCTCAACTCGCGGCGCGCCTACGGCGACCGGGCGCGGATGGTCACCGTCGACACCACGGGCCACGGCGCGGCCTATGTCCCGGCCCCGTACACCAGCGCCTGCGCGGACCGCGCGGTGACGGACTACCTGGTGCGCGGCGAACGGCCGGTGCGCGATGTGTCCTGCCCGGCGCCGGAGCAAGCCCCGTAAGCACGGGAAGCGCCGTGAACAGCCGCGCGGCGGTCCCGGTCGGCATGACCGGGACCG
>NZ_RIBZ01000297.1:0-31174 GCF_003721215.1 Streptomyces botrytidirepellens | reverse complement strand
GGCCCCCGCCCCTGCCGCCGGGCGGCCCGCGCGCCCCTCCGGCGCGGCGAACGAGGGCGCCGAGGGCGCTGCGAACCCCGGACCGGCCGAGAGGTCACCCCGCACCGCGCCGCCCATCCCCGCCCCACTGGCCGCACTCGCCGACCGCTTCGGCCTCAGCGCCTTCGAGCGCGAGGTCATCCTCCTGACCGCCGCCGCCGAACTGGACCCCACCACCGGCGCCCGGTGCGCCGCCGCGAGCGGCGACCCGGCCCGTACCCACCCCACCTTCTCCCTCGCCCTCGCCGCGCTCACGGAACCCCACTGGAGCGCGCTCACCCCCGTGTCCCCGCTGCGCCGCTGGCGGCTGGTCGAGCTGGAGGACGACACCCGGCTGACCACCACCCGGCTGCGCCTGGACGAGCGCATCCTGCACTTCCTCGCCGGTTCGCCCTACCTCGACGCCCGCCTGCACGGCCTGCTGCGCCGCACACCGGTCCCGGCATCTCTGCCCGCCTCGTACGACCTGGCCGCGAGCCGCGTGGCCGCCGGGTGGACCGAGTCCCGCCCCGACGCCCCGCTCCGCGTCGAGCTGGTCGGCGGCGACCCGCGCACCCGGGCGGACATCGCCGCCGCGGCCGCCCGCCGCTCCGGGCTCGGCCTGTACACGGCGGCCGCCGACGACCTGCCCACCGACCCCGCCGAACGCGACCGCCTCGCCCGCCTCTGGCAGCGCGAGGCGATCCTGCTGCCCGCCGCCCTCCTCCTGGAGGCCGGTGATATGGACCGCGAACAGAGCGCCGCCACCGACGCGTTCATCGCGGGCGCCGCCGTCCCCCTCGTCGTCTCCAGTCAGGAACCGCGCCCCACCACCCAGCCGCGCGGCGAGCGGGTCACCGTGCCACGCCTCGACGACGCGGAGCAGCTGAACCTCTGGGCCGACGCCTTCGCCGACGTACCGGAGGTCGAGGAGGCCCACCTGCGTTCGCTGGTCGCGCAGTTCCAGCTGCCGCCGCACGTCATACGCTCCGCCGCCGCGTCCGTACGCCGCGACCTGCCGGACGAGGACGAGCTGAACGCCACCGAGCTGGCCTGGCGGGCCGGGCTCACCGAAGCGCGTATCGGCCTGGACGAGCTCGGCCGCCGCATCGAACCCCGGGCGACCTGGGGCGACCTGGTCCTGGCCGAACGGCAGTCGCGCATCCTGCGCGAGATCGTCGCCCACGTACGCCAGCGCGGCACCGTCTACCAGGAGTGGGGCTTCGCCCGGACCCTGCGCAGCGGACTCGGCGTCACCGCGCTCTTCGCGGGCGGATCCGGCACCGGAAAGACCCTCGCCGCCGAGGTGATGGCCAAGGAACTGGGCCTCGACCTCTTCATCATCGACCTCTCCCAGGTCGTCAGCAAATACATCGGCGAGACCGAGAAGAACCTCCGCAAGGTCTTCGACGCGGCCGAACGCGGCGGCGCCCTTCTCCTCTTCGACGAGGCCGACGCCCTCTTCGGCAAGCGCAGCGAGGTCAAGGACAGCCACGACCGGTACGCCAACCTCGAAGTCAGCTATCTGCTGATGCGGATGGAGGCGTACCGGGGCCTGGCCATCCTCACCACCAACATGAAGAAGGCCCTCGACCCGGCCTTCATGCGCCGCATCCGCTTCGTCGTCGACTTCCCCTTCCCGGCCGAGCACGAGCGCGCCGAGATCTGGAGCCGCGTACTGCCCGCGCAGGCGCCCATGAAGGACATCGACCCGGCGCTGCTCGCGCAACTGACCGTGGCGGGCGGCTCCATCCGCAACATCGCCCTGTCGGGCGCCTTCCTCGCGGCGGAGGAGGGCGACCGGCTCCAGATGAGGCACATGCTGGCCGCCGCGCGCACCGAGTATCTGAAGCTGGACCGTTCGCTCACGCCTTCGGAGGTCCACGGATGGGTCTGAACGAGGCACCCCGCACCGTGCGGGTGGACATCGGCGAGCTGGTGCTGGACGGCTTCGACCGCGTCGACCCGGACCGCGTCTCGGCCGCCTTCCAGGCCGAGCTGACCCGGCTCGTGACGGAACGGGGCGTACCGCTGGCCGCGTCCGGCGACGGCGAGGCCATCGACCTGCTCTCCGGCCTGCCGAAGCTGCCCCGGACCTCCTCCCCGGCCCGCCTGGGCGAGGCGCTGGCCCGCGCGGTGCACGCGGGCCTGTCGGGGCGCGGCGAGCAGCAGACGCAGAAACGGGGGCCGATGCGATGAGCAACTCCCAATCCGCAGCCCAGGACGACCGCGCGGCCCAGTCCGCCAAGCGCCGCAAGCGCAAGGAACGCACCGCGAAGGCCCGTACGCCCGAGCCCAAGGACATCGTCAGCGGCGCCGGCCAGCCCCTGGACGCGAGCGTCCGCCGCGAGCTGGAGGAACAGCTCGGCCACGACTTCAGCCGCGTCCGCCTCCACACCGACCGCGACGCGGGCCACCTCACCGAGATGCTGGGCGCGGACGCGGTGGCGGTCGGCCAGGACATCTTCTTCCGGGAGGGCACGTACGCCCCCGGTACGGCCGAGGGACAGCGGCTCCTGGCGCACGAGCTGCTGCACACCGTCCAGAACCCGTACGGCTCGGGCCCGCTGGCGGCCGGGCGCGACCTCGGCGCCGTCAGCCTGCCGCAGGAGGCCGCCGAGCAGGAGGCGGAGTCGACCGCGCGGCGGCTGATGCGTCAGGAGGCCACGGCCGAGGACCCGCGGCCCGTGGAGGTCGAGAAGGGCGAGGTCACCCCCGCCTGGATGCGCTACGCCACCGTCGACGCGGACCGCATGCGCGCGGAGAAGCTCGACCCGGCGGGGCTGGTGGAGCGCCTCGTCGGCGGCGTACTGCGCTCGCTGCGCGGCGACCCGGCGGACGCCTCCCAGCGCGTCCGCACCGAACTGGCCCGTATGGCACCCGAGTTGCAGGACTCGGTGCTGGACCGGCTCGAGGTGCGCCTGTCCTCGCCGGAGTACGGGCGGCTGCTGGACCTGGTGGACGAGGTCGAGCAGGGCGGGCCGCAGCTGCTGCCGATGGACGGGGCCCTCGCGCCGGAGGCGATCCCCGACACCATCGACCAGGTCGAGCAGGAGCGCGAGCAGAAGCGCTCCGAGGCGCAGGCCGCTCAGGAGAACAAGGAGAAGGCGAAGGACGAGCGCCGCAAGCGCGCCCAACGCCGCAAGGCCGAGGCCCCCGACCGGGAGAACGCCCCCGACCGCGACGCGGGGGGCGGCAGCCGCAGGGCGGCCGGACCGAAGGGATCCAACGGTTCCGGCAAGGGCGTCGGCACCGAGTCCGGTGAGCGGGAGTCCGTCGAGGGCCGCAGCGCCCGCGAACAGGACGGCAAGCAGCAGGAGAGCGAGCAGAACGCCGAAGAGGCGGACAAGCAGCAGCGGGAGGACCAGGACAAGGACGAACAGAAGAAGAAGGACGAGGAGAAGACCCAGAAGGAAAACGCCCGCGAGAAGGAGGAGCAGGAGAAGAAGGACGACCAGGAAGCGGAGGGGAAGGAAGAGAAGAAGGAGCAGGAGGAGTCCGGGAAGAAGGACGAGGAGGAGCAGAACAAGGAGGACGGGAAGGACTCCGGCGACCGCGAGGAAGAGGAGCGCGAAGCCGGGAAGAAGGAGGCCGAGTCCACCGCCGAACGGGAGCGGGACGGCGAGGGCGACAAGGCCGACGAGGAGAACCGGAAGCAGAGCGCCAGGACCTCCGGCGGCATCGACCGCCGCGATGCGGAACCGGGCGAGAAGGACCGCCAGGGCGGTCGCGGCAAGGACGACGAACGCGCCGCCGACGAGGAGGACTCCGAGGACGACGAACCTCTCGGCCTGGAGGAGGACGGCGAGGACGAGGCCGCCGCCCTCGACGACGACGCGGACAAGGACGACGAGCAGGACGACGCCGGGAAGAGCGCCTGGGACACCGAGATCAAGCCCCAGGACCACCTTCCCGAGGACGACTTGGACGTCTCCGGCGTACAGACCGCGGACCGGATGGCTCCGGGCACCGCGTCCGCCGGAAGCCCGGCCGCACCGGAGCGCGGCGGCCAGGACGCGGCCCGTGCCGCTACGGACTCCGGAAAGCCCGCGGAGGGCGACCGCAAGGAGCCCGGCGCGGCGCAGGGCGTCCAGGGCAAGCACGGCGTCCCGAGCGTGCCGAAGCCCCCGCCCACGAAGGCCGACGCGGTCGAGGGCGCCCGCGCGGAGGAGGACGCCGAGGAGGGCGCGAACGGCCCGGCGGAGCAGAACGAGGCGAACGCCGAGGCCGACAAGGATCTCCAGTCCGGCAAGACCGCCGACCAGGAGGTCGGCCCGGACCCCGAAGCGGGCGCGGACAAGGATGCGGACAAGGAAGACGACGCGGACGGCGACCCCGGCGACGCGGACACGAAGCAGGAGCGCGCCGAGGACCGTACGCGCGACGCCGAGACGCGCCGCGCCGAGGAGGACTCCGGCAAGGAGTCCGGTGAGCGGAGCGAGGGGGAGAACTCCAAGGACGGTTCCTCCGAGAAGCTCGCCAAGGCCGACGAGGACAAGCGGGGCCAGGCCACCGACTCCGGCGGCTCCGGCAAGGACGTGGGCGAGAAGCAGGACGGCGCGAAGGGCACCTCGCAGGAGGGCAAGACCGCCGAGGGCAGCAAGGACTCCGATTCCTCCGGGGGGAAGTCCGACGACAGCAGTGCGGGCAAGGACCCGAAGTCGACCTCAGAAGAGAAGAACACCGACGACTCCGGCAGCAAGGACCCCGCATCCTCGGACGGTTCGTCCTCCGCAGAGAAGCAGGGGGAGAAAGCGGAGGACGACGGGGCCACGAAGGAGGCCTCGGCGGGCAAGGGCCAGGCCACTGAGGAGGACAAGGCCGCGGGGGAGGAGTCCGCCTCCGCATCGGCGGCCCCGAAGGTGTCCGAAGGCACGGGCGCGGGCTCCGGCGCGGGTGGAGGTGCGCAGGGAGGCGGCGGCATCCCGGCCGTCTCGCAGGCCGCCGGGAAGTCGGCCGCGCCGCAGGAGACCGCCCCCAAGGCGGACGCCCCGGCCCCGAAGGAGAAGCCGACACCGCAGGCCAAGAAGGCGGCGAAGGCGGCAAAGCCCGCCGCGAAGCAGTCAGCCCAACCCGTGGCCGCCAGGTCCGCCCCGCCGCCGAAGCCCTCCGCCCCCAAGGCCGACGCGTCGAAGTCCGCGTCGGCGAAGGCGGCCAAGGGCGGCGGCGGCCCGGCACCGAAGGCCCCCAAGGGCGGTGGCGGAGGCGGCCCCGCCCCGCTGAAGGGCAAGAAGGACGGCCCCGCGCCCGACGTCTCCAACTCCACACCCGAGGCCGGTCTCGCGTCCGCGGGCAAGTTGAAGCCGCACCAGGCGCTCCAGACCATCAAGGGCGTCGACGGCGCGGTCAACAAGTCCGTCGGCAAGGAACGGGCGGCGCTGGCGAAGGCCCCGCCGAAGATGGAGCGCCCCTCCGGCTCACCCAAGACCCTGCGCGGCGGCCCGAAACCGGCCGCGCCGGGTCAGTACACCAACGAGAAGGTCGCCAAGACCGACGCGGCGAAGGGCAAGACCCCGCAGATCAACGGGGAGCAGCGGCCGAAGGGTGAGCTGCCCGAGTCCCAGGCGGAGGAGCCGAGCTGGTGGGACATCGGCGGCACCCTCCTCAAGGAGATCATCAAGCGGATCCTCCCCGGCAAGGTCGCCGACTCCATCGACTCCCTGAAGACCACCGACGACGGCCTCCAGGGCGCGCGCGTCGGTGACGCACCGAGGCTGCCCACGGACGCCGACGCCGATCCGGAACGCACCGACAAGCAGCAGAAGAAGCTCGACGACAAGAGCCAGGAGCTCCAGAAGGCCGGTCGGGAGGACGCCGCCCGCCCGATGGGCGAGGACCAGATCTACCCGGACGTGCCGAAGGAGACCCTCGAGGCCAAGGTCGACGGCGCCAAGGGCGGCGCCGACAGGGGCGCCAAGGGCGGCGGGAAGGCCCCGGGCGCCGGTGGCCCCGTCACTGTCGAGGCGGTCTCCGCGGTGGCCGAACACGACCGCGGCCCGCAGATCAAGCGGGGCTTCGCGCAGGGCCAGAAGCAGATGTCCAAGGAGCGGGCCGACAAGGAGAAGAAGGCCAAGGAGGACAAGCAGCGGCACGAGAAGAACGTCCGACAGGAAGTCTCCTCCAACGGCAAGACGCAGGAGGACGCGCGGAACAAGGGCCGTTCCGACGTGGCCGGCGCCCGTGACAAGTGGCGCAAGGAGCAGGACGACAAGACCGCGGACATCGAGGGCAAGAAGGGCAAGAAGTACGACAAGGCCCGCAAGGACATCAAGGACAAGAAGGAGGACACCGATAAGAAGGTCGACAAGCGCACCGAGGACGACAACAAGGAGATCGACAACAAGCGCGACAACGCCGAGAAGGAGGCCAAGAACAAGCGGAAGGACGACAAGGAGAAGTCGGGCAACTGGATCAGCCAGGGCATCGACTGGGTCAAGGAGCAGTTCAACAAGCTCAAGAAGGCCATCAAGGGCATCTTCGAGAAGGCCCGCAACCTCGTCACCGGCATCATCAACGAGTTCAAGACGAAGGTCTTCGAGTTCATCGACAAGGCCCGTGACTGGGTCGTCAAGCAGATCAACGACTTCGCCGACGCCCTCATCGCCCTCGGGGACGAACTCCTCAAGAACTACCCGGCGATGCGCGACAAGTGGCGCAACACCATCGACGGCGTCCGCGACGCCGCGGTCAAGAAGGTCAACGAGGCCGCGGACGCGCTGAAGAAGGGCATCGGCAAACTCCTCGACGGCCTCGGAAAGCTGCTGACCGCCGGACTCGACCTGCTGGAGAAGGGACTGCTCGCCGCGGTCTCCGTCGCCGAGACCGTCGTCACCAAGGCCATGGAGTACGGCGGCGCCCTGCTCAAGGGGCTCGGCGAATGGGCCCAGATCGCCAGCGACATCGTCACCGACCCCGGCGGCTGGATCAGCAACGCCAAGGCGTCCGCGGAGAGCGGTGCCCGCGACCACCTCTTCAACGAGGTGAAGGCCGCGGTGAAGGAGTGGTTCAACCAGAAGGTCCAGGAGATCATCGGCATCCCCCTGGAGACCTTCAACACCCTCATCAAGGGCGGGATGAGCAAGGAGGAGATGGCCAAGATGGCCTGGGACGCCGCCGTCCCCCAACTCCCCCTCATCATCGGCGAACTGGTCATCACCAAGGTCGTCGCCAAGCTCATCCCCGGCGCCGGCTGGGTCATGGCCATCATCGACGCGCTCCAGACCGCCTGGGGGGCGCTCAGCGAGATCCTGCGCGCCTTCGGCACGTTCATGGAGTACTTGAAGGCCGTGAAGGCCGGTGGCGCGAAGGCCGCCATCATGTTCGCCAAGGCCGTCGCCGCCGGTGTCGTCGCGCTGCTGGAGCTGGTCTACGAGGCGCTGATCAGCGGCGTCGGCAAGTACATGGGCAAGGTCAGCAAGTCGCTGAGCGGCATCGCGAAGACCATGCGGAAGAAGAAGCCCGCCCCGCGCGCCAACAAGCCCCGCTCGCCCCGCAAGAAGCCGGCGCCCCGTAAACGGCCCTCCCACCCGGAGAAGGAGGCCCGCCCCGAGAAGCGGCCCGCCCCGGAGAAGAGGCCGAAGCCGCACGAGCAGCGCGGCCGGGCGAAGCAGGAGGAGAAGAAGGACCGCAGGGAGGAGCGCCGCGAGGAGGGCAAGGACGTCAACCTCGCCCGCCGCCGCCTCCGGGACGCCAACCGCAAGCTCCGCTCCCGCGACGGCGACGACACGCCCCGCCGCGGGGTGGCCCGCGACACCCTCCGCCGCCCGGACCGCCGCCGACGCGAAGACCGCGACACCACCCGCCCGGGCACCCGCAACGACTCCCGCCGCCCCACGGACAACCGCCCCGACGCCCGCCGCCCGGACCGCGACCAGGACCGCGACCGCCGCCCCGACGCCAACAGGAGGGACCGGGACGCCGACCGCCGCCGGGACGACGCCCGCAATCGCCCCGACGCGGACCGCCGCCGGGACAACGACCGCGACCGCCCCGACGCGGACCGCCGCAGGGACACCGACCGCCGTCGCGAAACCGAGGGCACCAAGAAGAAGCCCCGACGCGAGGGCGAATCCCGCCCGGGCCGCGCCCTCCGCCGCGCGCGCCAAACGGTCAAGTCCGCCCTGGGCAGGGCCCGCCGCGCAGGCCGCCGCCTGCTGGGCAAGGGCCGCGACCTCGGCCGCAAGCTGACCAACAACATCCGCCGCATGCGCGACGCCTACAAGCGCCGTCGGGACCTGCTGAAGAAGCAGCATCAGCGCCGCGAGGAGCAGAGGCGTCAACAGAAGCAGCAGAAGCGTGAGAAGACTCGTAAGAAGGAGAACTCGCCCGAGTCGAAGACGGACCGGCTCCGACGGATCGTCGCGAGGATCCGACCAAGAGTGAATAGGATGCTCGACCAGAGAGTTCCGCAAGGACTGCTCGACGCCGCCCTCTTCGCCATGCGGTCCTGGTACCGGCTCACGAGCCTGCGGAGCGAGGGCTCGGAGCGGTTCTCGATCGAAGCCCACCTCAACCCCACAGCAGGGGTTACGACCGGGATCAAAATGCTTGGTCCTGAACTTCAGAGGACGATCGAGAACGCCCTGGATATATCCGATCCCGACACGTGGAACAAGTATCGCGGGACCGAGTCGGATGCCGAATTCAGAAGTCGAATGAAGAGCGTACGAGAAGCTCTTGAGAAGAAATTTGGAGTCTCCGACCCCAAGGACTGGAAGACGTTCCGCACGGACCAGGCGAAGGAGCAGTTTAAAAAGGAACTCGAGTCGCTCCTTCCTCAGAAGCGAGGAGAAGGCGGCAGGACCGTGCAGAGGCCGGACCAGGATCCGGATACGCTTGACGAGGACGGCATGCTGCGGGGCAGCAACAACCCGAGGCACAAGACCGGACGGGCAAGCTTTAGGAAGGAAACGATTCAGAAAGCGTGGGACAACGCTGACCGGGCGGTCGACGTCGTTCCCGATCTGGTCCGGACAACGAAGCGGAAGAGGGGGGAGGCACCGAAGTCGGAATGGAGAGTTTGCCCCACTCGTGGGCCGCGATGCGATGTCCTCATCAAGGTGGCACCGGATACCAAGAACACCAGATATAAGAAGCATGAAAAGGTCGATAGCAAGGGCAGGGAGCTTCCTGATCACAGGAAGCCTGGCCAGAAGAATCAGCACGTACCGCGCGACTGGGACGGTAGCCATACACCTTCGTGGACCAATCGCCAGTTCCCCCCGGACCTCGATCGAGAAGGGTTTGTGGAGGCATATCAGCAGGGTGTATGGCTTGAGTGTGCGCCATGTAACAGGAGTAGGCAGGCGAACGATGATCTTCTGGAAGACGAAACCGTCGTTTCCATATAAGCGAGAAGAGACATGAAACTGATTGAACACCTGGAGGAAAGGCTCGGCGCCATCAGGCACGGATGGAGCTACAACGAGAGTGGTCGGCCGATGCCTTTCAAGGTGGCCTGTCTCGGTGATGGTCCTATGCCTGACATTGACAGCTATGCGACCGTGGGTCTAAGTCAGACGGATCTGATCTCGCGCACTTCTGGCCGGATTATCCATCAGGAAATCTTCATCTCCGTCGATTCAAAATACACGGACGGACCTTATCCGGGCATTCTCCAGCAGATTGGCCTCGAGTTGATCAGGGAGGACGAGGCTCTGCTGCGAGGTGATGTGATTGGTCCGCGCGATCCAATTCTCCCGGGAAGTAAAATTGAGGCTTTTTATGCCGCGATTCCCGTTTACTATGACAAGGAATTCGCCGCGGTGCGGATCGAGGGTGGGGTTGAAGTCGTGATTACCTGGCTTGTTCCCATTACTAGAAAGGAAGCTGAGTTCGTCAGTCGGCAGGGCTGGGAGCGATTCGAGGACGAAGTGGTTCGACATGACCCGGAATTCCATGACTTGTTCCGTGATGAAATCCCGCTTCCTGAAAACTGAGAACACAAAACGGGAGAGTAGGGTAAATGACCCGATACGCAGACATACCCAAGCCCATCCGCTCCGGCATCGTCATCGTCGACCCGGAACGCGGCACCCCACAGCGCATCATCGTGTTGCAGTTCAACCCCGACACCCTGGAGCGCTCCATCTCGCCCCAGTCCGCCGGCGCCGGAGGCGATAGCGGCGGAGGGGGCAGTGGAAGCGGGGACAGAAACGAGGCTCTCCGGCTGAAGGGCCCTGCCCAGGAGACGTGGAAGTTCACGGCGGAGATCGACGCGACGGATCAGTTCGAGGTGCCCGCGCCCGACGGGATCCACCCGCACCTCGCGGTGCTGGAGATGTTGGTGCAGCCGACCACCGCCCAGCTCCGCGCCGCCTCGCATCTCAGCAAGAAGGGCACCATCGAGATCAGCCCGATCGAGATGCCGCTGACGCTGTTCACGTGGGGGAGCAAGCGGGTCATGCCCGTCCGCCTCACCGAGCTGTCCGTCAATGAGTCGGCCTTCGACGTGAACCTCAACCCCATCCGGGCCTCGCTCAGCATCGGCATGAAGGTGCTGACCGTCAGCGACTTGCCCGCCGGGCACCGCGGCGCCGAGCTGTACCTCGCGCATCTCGCGCAGAAGGAGCGGCTCGCCGGGGCGGCGCGCGGCGGGGCGCTGGGGGCCATGGGGTTGAACAGCGGGGACATCGGAGTGGGGAGGGCCTAGCAGACATGGCCGGGATTGAGCCGTACGAGAGCGCGCTGGACGCGATACCGGGGTCGCACCCCTACCCCCGCACCAGTCGGTACCACGACGCCGAAATCGGGGTGCACACCCAGCCCGACGGGACCCAGGTGCGGTATGCCAAGCGGAGGCTGCTGCCGCCGCTGGCGGAGGCCGCCGAGGAGACCGTGCCGCACACGGTCAGCAGCGGGGAGCGGCCCGATCAGCTGGGGCAGCGGTATGTGGGGGACCCGGGGCAGTGGTGGCAGATCGCCGACGCCAATCCCACCCTCGATCCCCGGGAGTTGACGGCTGAGCCCGGGCGGGAGATCGAGATTCCGTTGCCGGGCGGGTTCCCGGGGGGTGGCCGTGGCTGATGAGCCCGTGGGGCAGGGGCCCATCCATCTGGAGATGCGGATGGGGCCCAAGCTGGCCCGGCCGGTGCCGCCCGAGGTGACGGAGGCGGTGCTGTCCGTGCAGATCACGATGACGGCGGGGGAACGGAGCGGATTTCAGATCGCGTTCGATCTGACGAAGAGGGGGATGATTATCCAGCGGTTGCTGCCCGAGGGGTTCTTCGACCCCCGCACCCGGGTGATCGTTTCGGCAGCGGTCAAGGGGACGCCGACCGTGCTGCTGGACGGGCTGATCGTGCGGCAGGAGGTCGGGGCGAGCAACCAGCCGGGGCAGACCACGCTCACCGTGACCGGCGAGGATCTGACGCTGCTGATGGACCTCGAGGAGCGGACCGACCGCTACCCCAACCTGGTCCCCTCGCAGCGCGTCGAGCGGATTCTCGCCAAGTACGCGGACTACGGGATCGATACGGAGATCATCCGCGAGCAGATCCAGCAGCCGCCCAACGCCCGGCAGCGCGTGGACTACCAGACGGGGACCGATCTCCAGTACGTGAACGAGCTGGCGAAGGCCAACGGGTACACGTTCTATCTCACCCCCGGTCCCGTGCCCGGGCGCTCCACCGCCTTCTGGGGCCCCGAGCGGCGGATCGGTCAGCGGCAGCACGCCCTGAACGTCAACATGGACGTCAACTCCACCGTCGACCAGCTGACCTTCGCCTACGACGGGACCGCCCGCGAGGAGCCGCAGGCGCGCGTGCAGGATCCGAGGACGCGGGACAGCACGCTGCTCCCGCAGCCCGACATCAGCCCGCTCCGGCCGCCGCTCGGCCGCCGGGCGACGCCCGCGCTGAAGCGCAAGACGCTGACCGGCACGGCGAAGAAGGACCCGGGGCAGGCCGGCGCCGAGGCGCTCGCCCGGGCCGCGACGTCCGCCGACGCGATCTCGGGCTCCGGATCGCTCGACGTGAACCGGCACGGGTACATCCTCCAGCCGCGTCAGCTGGTGGGGGTGCGGGGCGCCGGGGTGACGTACGACGGCGACTACTACGTCAAGTCCGTCACCCACAACCTCCGGCCCGGCTCGTACCAGCAGAACTTCACGCTCTCCCGCGAGGGGATGGTGGCCCGGAGCTCCACCGTCCGCCCCTGATACGTAAGAAGGACCAGGAGCACCGATCCATGGCAGCTGCACCGAACAACCGATTCCTCGGCAAGTACCGGGGACGGGTCCGTGACAACCGGGATCCACTCGGGATCGGCCGGATCACCGCCGACGTGCCGGACGTGCTCGGCGACGAGCCGTCCACGTGGGCCATGCCCTGCTTCCCCTTCACCGGGGAGCAGCAGCGGCCCGCCGGGCAGTACGTCGTGCCGTCCGTCGGGGCGGGCGTATGGGTGGAGTTCGAGCAGGGGGACCCGAGCTTCCCCATCTGGACGGGCTGCTGGTTCGGGGCGAACGACCAGCTGCCGGAGGACGCGCGGTCGGATCCGGCGACCGCGCACCCGGTCGTGATCCAGACGCCGGGCAAGCACAAGATCGTGATGTCCGACGTGCCGTCCAACGGGATTCTGCTGGAGGCGCCCGGCGGCGCCTACGTGAAGATCGACGCGGCCGGTGTGCACATCAACAACGGCCAGGGCGCGTCTATTTCGCTGGTCGGAGACCAAGTCGACATCAACGAGGGCCGGTTGACCGTGCCCAAGAAGCGATAGAGAAGCGATAAGCGCAGCGTGCGTGAAAGGGGGAGGGGCCGCAGTGCAGTCCGGGAATCTCGTCAACCACACCGCCACCATGAGCTGCCCGCACGGCGGACGCGTACGGCCGATGTCCGTTCCGTCGTCCGGGGTGCTGCTCGACGGGCAGCCCGTGCCGACCACCGCCGATGTCTTCGGCGTCCTCGGCTGCCCGCACACCGTGGACGGGCTGCCGATGCCGTGCACGACCGTCCGGTGGACCCCGGACCGGGACGGCGTGCTGGTGGACGGGCGGCCCGTGCTGCTCGACAGCACGTCGGCCCAGTGCTTTTCCGCAGCGATGGTGCCCCAGGGACCGCCGGTCGTGGCCGCCGCGCGACAGGGACGACAAGGAGTGATGTGCGGATGAGGGCACAGAGGGTGCGTACGGACCTCGCCTTTCCGTTCGCGATTGACCGGCGCGGGCGCACCGCGCACGCGGACTACGACGACCACATACGGGACCTGATCGAGCAGTTGCTGTTCACCAGCCCGGGCGAGCGCGTGATGCGGCCGGACTTCGGGTGCGGGCTGCTGGACCTGGTGTTCACGCCCAACAGCCCGGAGCTCGCCTCCGCGCTCGAACTCTCCGTCCAGGCGGCGCTCCAGCGCTGGCTGGGGGAGCTGATCGAGGTGGAGGACCTGGACGTGGTCAGCGAGGAGAACGTGGTGCGGGTTCATCTGCGGTACGTGGTGCGCTCCACCGCGAGCCGTCGCGATGAGGTGTTCGAGGGGAGGGGTGCCCTGTGACCGCCCGGACGACCCCCCAGCCGGACCGGACGGAAACGCGGCGGCACCGCGTCCGCTCCGCGGGCCTGAACGGCATCGACGCCGTCGAGGTCAGCGACGACGGCCTCACCCTCACCGTCTCCTTCCTCGGCAAGGCCCCGCACGGCCTCTGCCCCGAGAACGTGCGCGTCGACGGCGGGCGCCGCGTCACCGGCATCGGCGTCGTGGACATCTCCGTCGAGCGCGAGGACGACCCCGAGCTGGACGACAAGCTGTACGTGACCGTCGACCGGGCCGGGGACACGTCCCCGTACCGGCTCGCCGTCGTGGACACCGACCCCTACGGGCGGCCCGGCACCGAGCCCTTCCCCGGGTTCGACCAGCGGTACTACGACGCCGAGTTCCGGTTCCTGCCCGACTGCCCCACGCCCTTCGACTGCGCGGACGAGGACCAGGGCCCACCGGCCACGTTCGCCCCCGCGCCGGTCATCGACTACACCGCCCGCGACTACGACACCCTCCGCGAAGTCGTCCTCGACCGGCTGCGCCTGACCACCCCCGACTGGACCGAGCGCAACGCCGCCGACCTCGGCACCACGCTGGTCGAGCTGCTGGCCGCCACCGCCGACCAGATCAGCTACCACCAGGACGCGGTCGCCACCGAGGCGTACCTCGACACCGCCCGCCGCCGCGTGTCCGTACGCCGCCACGTCCGGCTCATCGACTACCCGATGCACGACGGGTGCAGCGCCCGCGCGTTCGTCGCCGTCGACACCGTGGAGCGGCTGACGCTGCGGCCCGGCACGTACCGGTTCGCCGCCGTCGACGTGCGTACGCTCGCGCCCCGCGACCGGCCCGAGATCGGCACCGTCATCGAGGACCGCGACATCGCCCTGCTGGACGAGCGCGGCTCGGTGGAGGTCTTCGAGCCGGTGTCGGACCGGCCGCTGCGGCTGCGGCCCGAGCACAACACCATCCGCCTGTGGACCTGGGGCGAGGAAGTCTGCGCCCTGCCCAAGGGCGCCACCTCCGCGACGCTGCGCGACGCGTGGGCCGACGAGGCCTGCGAGGAACGGACGCTGGGCCTGCGCCCCGGCGATCTGCTGCTCTTCGAGGAGGCGCGCGGCCCCCGCTCCGGCACCCCCGGCGACGCCGACCCGGCCCACCGGCACGCCGTACGCCTCACCTCGGTCACCCCCGCCACCGACCGGCTGGTCGACCAGCCGGTACTGGAGGTCACGTGGGCCGAGGCGGACGCGCTGCCCTTCCCTCTCTGCCTGTCCACCCGCGCGGGGACGGACTGCGCGCTCGTCGAGGACGTGACCGTGGCGCGCGGCAACGTGGCGCTCGTCGACCACGGCCGCTCGCTGACCTGGGGCTGCGAGCCGGGCACACCCGAGACGGTCACCGTGCCGCCCGTACCCGCCGTCGTCGGCTCCTGTCAGCCGCCCGCCTTCGGCTGCTTCGACAAGGACGGCGGCAACGAGCCCGCCCAGCTCATCGACGCGCTCCTCGACCGGACCCGGCACGGTCGGCAGCTCACCGCCCACGAGGTGCGCGAGCTGACCGCCGTCGTGGGGGAGGAGGCGGCCGAACGCGCCGGGATCGGTCTCGAACGCGCCGGACAGCGGCAGGAGCGGGTCGTGCCCGGCACCGCGTACGCCCAGGCCGAGGCGCTCAGGACGCTGCTCGCGCAGGTGGTCTACCCCGGCATCGCGCCCCGCTTCCGGCCCGTGCTACACCGCTCCCCGGTCGCCCGGACCGTGCCGTTCCCCGATCCGTCCCACATCGCGGCGGGGCAGGCCGAGCGGCTGGCCGGGATTCCGGAGCGCGTCGAGCAGCGGCTGCTGGAGCTGTGGCGCGGCGCCCGCGACCACGACGGGCTCTCGGACGACGAGACCGCCGAGCTGGCCGTGCTGTTCGGGCTGCGGCTGCTGGAGCGGCTGGAGCTGGCCCGCCACCCCGTACGCGCCCTCCGTGAACTGCTGCACCGCTCCGACCGGCTGCTCGCGGCGAAGCTGCGGCGCCTCGCCGTGCTGACCGGGCGGGCCCGGGCCGGCGCGGTCCTCGACGGGCACATCGCCTGGGAGATCAGCCACAGCTGGGGGCGCGCCTACGCGCACGGGCTGCACCCGGACGATCCGGTGCTGCACGGCCCCGCCGCCGCGCTCCCGCCCGACCCCCGGGCCGCGCTGCCCGCCGTACGCGTCGAGGACGGGGACGCGGTGTGGACCCCGCGGCGCGATCTGCTCGAATCCGCCTCCCGCGACCGGCACTTCGTCGGCGAGCTGGAGGACGACGGGCGGATCGCGCTGCGCTTCGGCGACGGTCGCCACGGCGCGGCGCCGACCCCCGGGTCCCGGCTGCACCTCCACTACCGGCTCGGCGGCGGCACGGCGGGCAACGTCGGCGCGGAGGCCATCAACCACCTCGTACTCTCTCGCGACCCGGAGGAGTCGGACGCCGGAGAGCCGCTGCCCGTGGCGGGCGTACGCAACCCGCTGCCCGCCGTCGGCGGCATCGAGCCCGAGCCCGTCGAGCAGGTGCGCCAGCTCGCCCCGCTGGACCTGAAGCGGACCAGGCTCCGTGCCGTCACCGCCGAGGACTACGCGGCGCTCGCCGCCGAACTCCCCGGCGTGCAGCGGGCGGCGGCCGAGATCCGCTGGACCGGCAGCGTGCAGGAAGCGCACGTCGCGATCGACGCGTACGGGACCGGAACACCCCGGCGGGCCCTGCTCGACTCCGTCGCGCACGCCCTGGAGCGGTACCGCCGGATCGGGCACGACCTGGTCGTGGGGCCCGCCCGGCCCGTACCGCTGGACGTCGCCCTCGAGGTGTGCGCCGCGCCCGGCCACCAGCACGGGCAGATCCTCGCCGAGCTGCACCGGGTGCTCGGCAGCCGCCCGCTGCCGGGAGGCCGCCTCGGCTTCTTCCACCCCGACGCCCTCACCTTCGGCGAACCGGTCCGGCTCAGCCGTCTGGTGGCCGTCGCGGCGGCCGTGCCCGGGGTGGAGAGCGTCGAGGTGACCCGGCTGCGGCGGATGTTCCACGAGGACGATGGAGAACTGGAGGCTGGCGTGCTGCGGCTCGGCCCGCTGGAGATCGCGCAATGCGACAACGACCCCGACCGGCCGGAGAACGGCCGCATCGGTATCACGCTCAACGACGGAGGTGCGCGATGAGCGGCGGCTGCACCTGCGGCTGCGGCGGCCACGACGAGAGCCGCGCCCCCGACGCCCTCTACAACCCGCCCGGCCGCACCGCCCTGGACTACCGGGTCGGGGAGTACGGCTCGTTCCTCGCCGCCATGCTGGACCGGCTGGCCTCGCCCGCCTACCCGGCGCTGCGCGGTCTGACCGTCCGCACCCCGGACGACCCGGCCGTCGGGCTGCTGGACGCCTGGGCCGTCCTCGGCGACCTGCTCACCTTCCACTCCGAGCGGATCGCCGACGAGGGGTACGTACGGACCGCCAACGAGCACCGCTCGCTCGCGCTCCTCGGCCGGCTCGTCGGGCACATACCGCGGCCGGGCGTCGCCGCCGACACCCACCTCGCGTACACCGTGGACCGCGACCCGCGCGCCGAGGACATCCTCGTCACCATTCCGCGCGGCGCCATCAGCCACAGCGTGCCCGCCGCCTCCGACGAGGAGTCGCGCACCTTCGAGACGGACGAGGACCTGGTCGCGAGCTGGGCGTGGAACGAGCTGGCGGTACGGCGCCGCCGGCCCGCCCTGCTCACCCCCGATGACCTGAAGCACCGTTCCGACCTGCTCGTCGCCGGGACGTCCACTTCCCTGGCCACCGGCGACCAGCTGCTCTTCGTCTTCGGCGGCACCCCCGAGTCGGGGAGCGCGCAGCGGCTGCTGCTGCCCGCCTCGCGGATCCGGATCGACCGGGACGACGACGTGACCGCCATCGGGCTGCCGCAGTCCCCGCCCGCCTCCTTCGCTGAGCTGGTGGCCGAACTGCGGCAGTGGATCACCGAACCGGAGGACCCGGGCGACCCGGACGCGGGCGACCCCGAACCCGCCCCCGACCACCCGAACCCCCGCCCCGTGAGCAAGATCATCGAGGAGTTCGACACCCAGGTCCTCAGCCCCCTCCGCTCCGACCTCGACGAGCTCACCTACCCCGCGCAGCTCGCCCGCCGCCTCGCGGGCCCGCACGCCCGGCTGGCGGAGGCGCAGGCGCTCGCCGCCGCGTACGAGGAGGTCGCCGCCTGGTTCGAGCGGCTGGAGGCGGTCGTCGGTGACGTCATCGAGCGGGCCGAGGAGCTGGACGTCGCCCAGCCCGCGCAGAAGAGCCCGCGGTCACAGCTCGCCCACGACCGCCCGGAGGAGACGCAGGAAACCGAGGGCCCGGCCGCGATCCGCGCGCTCGGCGCCGTACTCCCCGCCCTGCGCACCCGCGTCGTACGCCCCCCGGCCGGGGCCCGGGCCGGGGGGCATCTGTTCGCGCCCGGCTCCGACCTCGCCCCGCAGCTCCTCGCCGCCCTCGACCCGCGCCTCGCGACCGGCATGTACACCGCCTGGCGGCGGGCCGCCCCGCCCGGGCAGGCCACGTCCCACCGGGGTCAGGGCCTGCTGCGCGAGCTGCTGGCGATGCGCGTCACCGCCGCGCCCTTCGGCACGACGGCGCCGCTGAAGGCCGTGCAGGACGAGCGCGGCCGCGTCATCCGGCAGGTCGACTGGCCGCTCACCGGTGGCGCGCTGACCAGCATGCGCGTCGTGTACGACACGGCGGGCAAGGTGCCGGTGAAGGCGGAGTTCCAGCACACCGAGACCGGCAGTTCGGTGCAGCGCGGCGAGAACCTGCCGCAGAACGAGACCTTCGACCTCGGGCCCGGCCGCATCGAACTGTCCACCCGCACCGGCCAGGACCACGACCTGAGCTGGCTGAGCCGCCGCCCGGTCGACTCGCAGGAGCCCGGTGTCACCGCCAGGCTGCTGCCCGGCCTGCCCGCCTGCACCCTGTTCGTGTCCCGGCCCGCCGAGGACGAGCGGGTCCACATCGCGGTGGACATGGAGAACGGCGAGTCGCCGCAGTGGCGGCTGGCGCGCGGGGAGCACAAGCAGGTCGCCTTCGGCCCGTACGAGCTGACCATCCGGTACAGCGGGGGCAGCGAGCCGCCCGCGGTCGAGATCGGCATCGCGACCGTCCCCGAGCCCGCCAACCGCTCCGTCCTCGCGCTCGACTCCGTCCAGAACGGCATCACGGTCGGCAGCTGGGTCGCCATCGAGCGCCCCCGCAAGGGCGCGGAGGGCCCGGACGGCATCCCCGGTGACAAGAAGCTGGCCTTCGTCACCACCCGGGTCACCGCCGTCCGCACCGCCGCGTACACCAACTACGGCATCACCGGCCGCGGCACCGAACTCACCCTCGCCGACCCCTGGCTGGACGAACACGACGTCGTCCTCTCCGCGATCCGCGACACCACCGTGCACGCGGGCGGGGAACCCCTCCGCCTCGCCGACGAGCCGCTCGGCGAGGACGTCCACGGCAACGAGCTGGAACTCGCCGAGCTGTACGAGGGGCTGCGCCCCGGCCGCCGTATCGTCGTCTCCGGCGAGCGCACCGACCTCCCGGGTTCCGCCGCCATCCGCGGCACCGAACTCGCGGTCATCGCGGCCGTCGAGCAGCGCGTCGACCCCGAACTGCCCGGCGACCACGTGCACACGGTCCTCACCCTCACCGCCGACCTCGGCTACCGCTACCGCCGGGACACGGTCCGGGTGCAGGGCAACGTGGTGCCCGCCACGCACGGCGAGAGCCGCGACGAGCCCATCGGCAGCGGTGACGCCACGCGCGCCAACCAGACCTTCGCGCTCTGGCAGTCCCCGCTGACCTGGCTGCCCGCCGACAACCCGCTGGGCGCGACCCCCGCGCTCGAGGTCCGGGTCGACGGGCTGCTGTGGCACAAGGCCGACAGCCTCGCCGGGCGCGGCCCGCGCGAGCGCGTCTACGTCACCGGGACCGCCGCGGACGGCCGTACGACGGTGACCTTCGGCGACGGCGTGCACGGGGCCCGGCTCCCCACCGGACACGAGAACGTCCGCGCCCGCTACCGCTTCGGCACCGGCGGCGCCGGAAACGTGTCCGCGAACCGCATCACCCAGCCCCTCACCCGCCCCCTCGGCGTCACCGCCGTCACCAACCCGCAGCCCGCCACCGGCGGGGCCGTGGGCGACGGCCCGGGCCTCACCCGCCGCAACATCCCGCTCGCGGTGTCCGCGCTCGACCGCCTGGTCTCCGTCCAGGACTACGAGGACTTCGCCCGCTCGCGGGCGGGCATCGGCCGCGCCCACGCCGCCGAACTCCACGACGGACGGCGCAAGGTGCTGCACGTGACGGTCGCCGGAGTGGACGACGTGCCGATCGCCGACGACGCCGAGGTGCTGCGCGCCCTGCGCGCCTCCCTCGCCGCGTACGGCGACGCCCGGCTCCCGGTCCGGGTGGACGTCCGCGAACTCGTCCTCCTGCTGCTGGTCGCGCGGGTGAAGGTGGCGCCGGACCACGCGTGGGAGTTCGTCGAGCCGCGGGTGCGCGCGGCGCTGCTGGCGAAGCTCGGCTACGCGGGCCGCGAACTCGGCAGGCCCGCCCGGCTCTCCGAGGTCCTGGCCACCGCCCAGTCCGTGGCCGGCGTGGACTACGTCGATGTCGACACCTTCACCGGAGTCCCGGCCTCCAGCACCCCGCAGGAGCTGAGCCGGCTCGCCACCGAGCTGGACCGGCCGCGCGCCACCGTCCCCGCACGGAGCGCCGCGTACGCCGAGGACACGTACCGCGTCACCGCGGCCGACGGCGAGACGCTCACCGACATCGCGGCCCGCAGCGGCATCACCCTCGCCGAACTGCTGCGCCTCAACCCCGACATCACCGACACCGCCCGCCTGCCCAAGGGCCGCTCGGTGTTCGTCTTCCGCGGCATCAGGCCCGCACAGCTCGCGCTGTTCACGCCCGACGTCCCGGACACGCTGATACTGACGGAGGTCACATCATGAGCAGGGAGCCGGACGGGCTCGCCGAGCTGCTCCCGCAATGGCACCGGCTCCGGGACGCCGAGGCGGGCGAGCCCTTGCGCGCGCTGCTCGCGGTCATCGCCGAGCAGGTCGACCTCGTACGCGACGGGGTGGAGCAGCAATACGAGGACTGGTTCGTGGAGACCGCCGCCGACTGGGTGCTGCCCTACCTCGGCGACCTGGTGGGCTACCGCCCGCTGCCCGGCTACGAGCGCGTGCTCGCCACCGGCCTGCGGGACGGCGGACGCCCCGACGCGTCCCGGCGGCGGCTCGCCGAGGCCCTCGCGCCGCGCCGGGACGTCGCCGCCACGGTCGGCTACCGGCGGCGCAAGGGCACGCTCGCGCTGCTGGAGGAGTTCTCGGAGTCGGTCGCCGGATGGCCCGCACGGGCCGTGGAACTCTCCCGGCTCGTCTCCCACCAGCAGCCGGTCAAGCTCCTCAAGGGGGACGGCGACACCGGCGGCGCCGACGAGCGCAGGCTCGCCCGCGGCCGCCTCGCCGACCTGCGGGACGGCTCGGCGCTGGACCTCGCGGGCGGCCCCTTCTCCACGGTGGCCCGCTCGGCGGACGTACGGCGCGCCGACTCCCGGCGCAGGCAGGGGGGTTACACCCCGGCCGGGGTCGGGCTGTTCGTGTGGCGGCTGAAGCCGTACTCCGTGACGCGGGCGCCCGCGTACTGCATCGACCGGGCCCGCAGCCTGTTCACCTTCTCCATCCTCGGCAACGACACCCCGCTGGTGACCCGGCCCGAGCCGGAGCCGTCGGCCTCGCACATCGCCGCCCTCGACAACGTCCCGGCGTACATCCGCCGCAGGCAGCTCGCGGACCGGCTCGCCGACTATTACGGCCCCGGCAAGTCCTTCGCCATCTGGCGCGACGGGGACGAGGAGCCCGTACCGCCGTCGGACCTCGTCGTGGCCGACCTGAGCGACTGGCGCTACCGCCCGAAGCGCGGCCAGGTGGCGGTCGACCCGGTGCTCGGCCGGATCGCCTTCGGGTCGCGCTCCGCGCCGCGGCAGGGCGTGTGGGTGACGTACCACTACGCCTCCGCCGACGACACGGGCGGCGGCGAATACCCGCGCGACGACCAGGAGACTCCGCCGGACGCGGAGATCTACCGGGTCGGTCCCGGCTGCACCTACCAGCGCATCATGGACGCCTACGGGCAGTGGAAGAACGACCGCCGGGCCGGGCGGTGCGGCCCCGACGGCATCATCGAGATCACCCACAGCGGGGCCTACCAGGAGCAGCTGGACTTCGACCTCGACCCCGGCGACCGGCTCCAGGTGCGCGCCGCCGAGGGCACGCGGCCCGTGATCCGGCTGCTCGACTGGTACAGCAACCGGCCCGACGCGCTCAACATCCGCGTGCCGGAGGAGTGCGACGGGTCCGGTGACGCGCCGCGCATCGTGCTGGACGGGCTGCTCATCGCCGGGCGCGGGCTCAACGTCACCGGGCCCGTGGGCACGGTGGTCCTGCGCCACTGCACCCTCGTGCCCGGCTGGTCCCTGGAGCCGGAGTGCGACCCGCGCTCCCCGGACGAACCGAGTCTGGTCCTGGAGCGCACCACCGCGTGCGTGCAGATCGAGCGCTCCATCCTCGGCACCATCGAGGTCATGGGCGACGAGGTGAACACCGACCCGCTCGCCCTCCACATCCGCGACTCCCTCCTCGACGCCACCGGCCACGACCGCCCCGCGCTGTCCGCCCCGGACTGCCGCCACGCGCACGCCGTGCTGTACGCCCACCGCACCACCGTCATCGGCGAAGTCCACGCGCACGCCGTGCAGATGGGCGAGAACAGCATCTTCACCGGACGGATGCACGTGGCCCGGCGCGGCATCGGCTGCCTGCGCTTCTCGTACGTCCCGCCCGGCTCGCGCACCCCGCGCCGCCACCGCTGCCAGCCCGATCTGGTGGGCCCGGGCGAGGCGTGGCGGGTCCGGCCGCACTTCGGCGGCGAGCGCTACGGGACACCGGTGTACGGGCAGTTGGCGGCCGGATGCGCCGACGAGATCCGCAGGGGTGCGGAGGACGGGGCCGAGATGGGCGCCTTCCACGACCTCTACCAGCCGCAGCGCGAGGACAGCCTGCGAGCCCGCCTCGCCGAGTACGCACCGGCCGGAACCGACGCGGGAGTCGTCTACGTGACCTGACGCCGAGTGCCCGCAGCGCCTTCTCCGCACGCCTTCACGAACCTGATCGAGGGGGAACCCTTCCGATGCACGCAGACCTCTCCCGCATCACCTTCCGGCCCGACCGGCACTACTCGGCGGTCGTCGCCCAGCAGGGCCGCGTCCAGCTCGACGCGGACGCCAACGAGCAGACCGCGATCCAGCTCCAGCAGGCCCGTACGCTCGCCACCGACCTGATCGGGCAGCACGGCGGCCCGGCCGGGAACACCGGCTTCAAGCTCGACTTCAAGGGCGGCAGCCGCGAGCTGGACGACCTCACCATCGGCGGCGGCCGCTACTACGTCGACGGCATCCTGGTCGACGCGGACCGCCCGCAGCCCGAGGAGGCGGTGGACGACGAGGCGGAGGCGTCCGGCTCCGAGGACGCCGCCGACGCTTCCGGCGCGGACGACGAGCCGGCCGCGCCGCCCGCCACCTGGACGTACTGGGACCAGCCGGACGCCTACCGCGACCCGGAGCGTCCCGCCGACCGGCTGCCCACCCAGTTCCCGTACCTGGCCTACCTGAAGGTGTGGGAGCGCACGGTCACCGCCGCCGAGGACCCGGCGCTGCGCGAGGTGGCCCTCGGCGCGGCGATGCCGGACACCGCCGCCCGGCTCAAGGTGGTCTGGCAGGTGCTGCCGCTGGCGGGCTCGGAGTTGGAGGTCGAGGAGGGGCCCGGGGACCAGCGGGAACACATCCGCAAGGCGTTCGCCAAGTGGGCGAAGACCGCCGGGGCGCCCGCGTCCCGGCTCGCCGCCCGCAGCGAGCGGCCGGAGCACGCGGACGAGGACCCGTGCCTGGTCAGGCCGGACGCCCGCTACCGGGGGCCGGAGAACCAGCTCTACCGGGTGGAGATCCACGACGGTGGCCCCGCCAAGGACGCGACCTTCAAGTGGTCGCGGGAGAACGGCTCCGTGGTCTTCCCCGTCGACGAACTCGACGGCACCTGGGTGGAGCTGGCGTCGCTGGGCGGCGACGACAAGCTCGACCTGAACGTGGGCGACTGGGTCGAGTGCGTGGACACCGCCACCACCAGCCGGGGCGAGCCGCTGCCGCTGCTGCGCGTGGAGGAGGTCGACCTGCCGGGGCGCCGGGTCCGGCTCTCCGCCGAGCCCGAGCAGGGCGTCGGGCGGCGCCCGGAGCTCCACCCGTACCTGCGCCGCTGGGACCAGCGGGACGGGGCGCGGCGTCCCCGGAAGGGCGCGGCGGCCGGGCTGAAGCACGGCGCCGTGCGGGTCGAGGAGGGCCGCTGGCTGCCCCTGGAGGACGGCGTGGAGGTGTACTTCGCGCCCGGCGGCACCTACCGGTCCGGCGACCACTGGCTGGTTCCGGCGCGTACGGCCACCGGTGCCGTGGAGTGGCCGGTGAACGCGGCCCGCAAGCCGCTGCTGCGGGCGCCCGACGGGATCCGGGTGCACTACGCGCCGCTGGGGTGGGTGTACGGCGAGAGCGAGGTCTCCGACCTGCGGATGACGTTCGGGCCGCAGGCCGCCCCGGTCCCGGCGGCGGACGCGGAGGCGTTGGCGGCGGAGGCGGAGGCGTCGGCGCAGACCGAGGCCGCGGAGGCCGCGGAGGCGCGGGCCGCGGCGGCGGAGGCCGGGGACGCGGACACCGGGGACGGAAACTGAGGGACGCCCTCATGGCGTCCGTATATGACGAGGTACCAGAGGGACCGAAGGAGTACAGCACATGGCAACGCCCCTGAGCGCCGACAGACTTCTGAAGGCCCTGCGTGACGAGGGCCTGACCGTCCACGAGGTCCGCAACTGGCGCTCGCACAACCGCAATTCCAAGGGCGCGTGGGGCCCGGTGAACGGCGTCATGATCCACCACACCGCCAGCTCGGGCACCGACAGTTCCGTCGCGCTCTGCTACGACGGCCACGCGGACCTCCCCGGGCCGCTGTGTCACGGCGTCATCGACAAGAAGGGCGAGATCCACCTCGTCGGCAACGGCCGCGCCAACCACGCGGGCCTCGGCGACAACGACGTCCTGAACGCGGTGATCAACGAGACCAGGCTGCCGAGTNGTCCTGAACGCGGTGATCAACGAGACCAGGCTGCCGAGTGACAACGAGGCCGACAAGGACGGCAACGCCCGCTTCTACGGCTTCGAATGCGTCAACCTCGGCGACGGCGAGGACCCGTGGCCGGAGGAGCAGAAGCTCGCCATCGAGAAGGTGTCCGCCGCCCTCTGCCGCGCCCACGGCTGGAGCGAGAAGTCCGTCATCGGCCACCTGGAGTGGCAGCCGGGGAAGAGCGACCCCCGCGGCTTCACGATGAACGGCATGCGCACGCGCATCGGCAAGCGGCTCGGCGCCAAGCCGGAGGGCCCCGACGAGACGAAGCCGGACGGCCCCGACGAGACGAAGCCGAAGCCCCCGGCGGAGTACGAGCCCTTCCCGGGCGCCGACTTCTTCCGCAACGGCCGGGAGAGCAAGATCATCACGGCCATGGGGAAGCGTCTCGTGGCCGAGGGCTGCGACCACTACGAGGAGGGCCCGGGCCCGGAGTGGACGGGCGCCGACAAGAAGTCGTACGCGGCGTGGCAGCGGAAGCTGGGCTTCTCCGGCGATGACGCCGACGGCATCCCGGGCAAGAAGAGCTGGGACAAGCTGCGCGTACCGCAGGACTAGCCCTCCGGTGGCAAACCGGTGCCCAAGGGCCTCGCGCCACGGCGCGAGGCCCTTCACCCGCTCCCCGGACGGTCAGTCGAGGCAGAACTCGTTGCCCTCGGGGTCGGCCATCACCAGGTGCCCGGTGAACAGCGGGGGAGCGGGCTCATGGCGCTCCAGCCGGGTGGCGCCGCGGGAGACCAGCCGTTCGGCCTCCGCCTCCAGCGCCGCCATCCGCGCGCCCCCTTCGAGCCCGGGGGCGGCCCGTACGTCGAGGTGCACGCGGTTCTTGGCCCGCTTGCCCTCCGGCACCCGCTGGAAGAACAGCCGCGGCCCGGCGCCCTCCGGGTCGACCAGGGCCGAGGCGTCGTTGCGTCTCTCGGGCGGCACGCCCATCGCCTCCAGGGCCTGGTCCCACGAGTCGAAGCCCTCGGGCGCGTCCTGCACCCGGTAGGCCAGGGCCTCCGCCCAGAACGCGGCCAGCGCGGCCGGGTCGGCACAGTCGAAGGTGATCTGAACGTCGCGGGCCATCTCAGCTCGCCTCCTGTCGGGTCCGGTGGGTGTGCAGATGGAGATCGCGCAGCAGACACACCTCGGACAGATGGTGGATCACCTCGCGGTTGATGTGCAGCACGAGCGCCGCCATCGGGTGCTTGGCGTACGGGCCCTCCGCCGTCCCGCAGGGGCGGGCGAGGCCGGATTCGCCGAGGGACTCCACCCCCGCCTGCCAGGTGGCGTACTCCGCGTCGAGCTGGGCCAGCGCCTCGGCCGCGGTCGCGGCGTACGGATACGACTGGTAGTCGGTGGGCGTACGGCCGAAGTGCGAGGCGTTCCGCATCGCCAGGACGCCGACGATCACGTGCCCGAGGCGCCAGGCGATCGTCGAGAACGGCGGCGGGTCGGGCTCCGGCATCGCGAAGTCGATGGTCATCGCGCCGGACCCGGCCTGCACCGGGGCGCTGCCGGTGCCGCGCGGGCGCACGTTCCAGCAGCCGGGCACCGGCTCCCAGAAGTACTCGTCGTCGGTGAGGCCCTCGAGACGGTCGCGCAGCTGGTACGTCCAGTGCCAGCCGATCTGGTCGCGCAGCAGGGTGTTCCACGTCTGGTCGGTCATGAGCGCAGCGTGCCGCAGATAGCGGACAGCTTCCTTCCGCGATCGGTGGAACGATGAGGACATGACCGTAGAGGGGACGACCGAACGGGTGCTGCGGCTGCTGGCGCTGCTCCAGCGCCGGGCGTCGTGGACCGCCGCCGAACTCTCCGCCGAGCTGGGCGTCACCGACCGCTCGGTGCGCCGCGACGTGGAGCGGCTGCGCGCGCTCGGCTACCCCGTCCACGCGGCGCCGGGCGTCGGCGGCGGCTACCAGCTCGGCGCGGGCACCCGGCTGCCGCCGCTGCTCCTCGACGACGAGGAGGCGATCGCGACCGCGGTGTCCCTGCGGCTGGCGTCCGGCGGCACGGTCGCCGGGGCGGGCGAGGCCGCGCTGCGGGCGCTCGCCAAGCTCGACCAGGTGATGCCGCCCCGGCTGCGCGCCGAGGTGCGCGCGGTGCACGGCGCCACCGACACCCTGGTCGGCCCCGGCGTCGAGATCGACGCGGAGCTGCTGGTGACCCTCGCGCGTGCCTGCCGCGACGCGGTACGGGTGCGGTTCCGCTACGCCGCCCGCGGCGGCGACGAGCGCGAGCGCACGGTCGAGCCGGTCCGGATGGTCACCACCGGCCGCCGCTGGTACCTGATGGCCTGGGACACCGACCGCGACGACTGGCGCACCTTCCGCCTGGACCGGATGCGCGAGGTGACGGCCACGACCTGGCGCTTCCGGCCGAGGGAACACCCCGACCCGGTGGCCTATGTGCAGCAGTCGGTGACCGGGGCGCCGTACCGCTACGTCGCCCGGGTCCGGCTGCACGCCCCGCCCGCCCGGGTGCGCGAGCTGGTGCCACCCCAGGTGGGCCGCGTCGAGGACGACCGCGACGGCTGGTGCGTCCTCGTCGCGGGCGGCGACAACCTGGACTGGCTCGCCGTCCACGTGGCCCGCCTGGGCATCGAGGCGGAGATCCTGGACCCCCCGGAGCTACGCGAGGCCGCCGCCCGCCTGGCCCGCCGCATCGCCGCGATGGCCGGGCCCGCCTGACGGCCACCTCCGCGGGTTCGCCCCATGGCCGCGTTGCCCCCGTGTCGGGTGCGTCCGGGTCTGCCCCCTGCTGGGGTGTGTCCGGGCCGTCCTTCTGCCGGGTGCGGCTGGGCCGCCCCCTTGCCGGGGCGCGGCCGGGGCGCCTGCCCGCCCCCCATCGGGCGGCGTGAGGCTGTGCGTCGAGGGCGTGCCCACGGAGGCCCGCCGGATTCTCGTGGTGCGGCTCCCCGGCCGCCCGGCCCCGGGAGCCGCGGGCCGGTGGACCAAAAATGCGCTGCCGCCGCGAGGCGGCTGCGCTATGGTGGGCGCGTCCTGTTGTCTCCGATAGAGGTGGACGTTGCGCATCTGAGGTTCGCGATCATCGCGCGGTACGGCGTTGCCGTACGCGTGGATGCGACCTCGGTGCACGAGCCGTCCCTCACTCCGACAGGCCCCGCACCCCATCCGCCCCTCCCGGCCCGGCCGCCGCGTGGTGCTCGCATACGACGCCCTTGTCCCAGCGCTGACGACTGCGAGAATCACCATGGCCGAAACCACCACGCCCGGCGCCGCCGTGACCTGCTCCAACCTCTCCTTCCAGTGGCCCGACGGCACCCCGCTCTTCGACGGGCTGTCCCTCACGGTCGGCCGGGGCCGCACCGGCCTCGTCGGCACCAACGGCACCGGAAAATCCACCCTGTTGCGGCTGCTGGCCGGTCAACTGCGCCCCACTCACGGGTCGGTGACCATCGGCGGCAGCCTCGCCTATCTGCCGCAGAACATCACCCTCGACACCGCGCTCCGCGTCGACCGGGCGCTGGGCATCGCCGAGCGGCGCGCCGCGCTGCGGGCCATCGAGGCCGGGGACGTTCGTACGGAACACTTCGAGACGGTCGGCGACGACTGGGACGTCGAGGAACGGGCGCTCGCGACCCTCGGCTCGCTCGGCCTCGGCGGCCTCGAACTCGACCGGACCGTGGGCGAGATGTCCGGCGGGGAGACCGTACTGCTGCGGCTGGCCGCGCTGCTGCTGGAGCGCCCCGATGTGCTGCTGCTCGACGAGCCGACCAACAACCTCGACCTGTTCGCGCGGCGCAGGCTCTACGAGGCCGTCGACTCCTGGCGCTCCGGAGTGCTGATCGTCGTCAGCCACGACCGCGACCTGCTGGAGCGGGTCGACCGCATCGCCGAGCTGCGGTCCGGGGAGGTCAGCTGGTACGGGGGCGGCTGGTCCGCGTACCAGGAAGCCCTCTCCGTCCAGCAGGAGGCGGCCGGGAGGGCGCTGCGGGCCGCCGAGGCGGACGTCCGCAAACAGCGGCGCGAACTGGAGGAGAACCAGATCAAACTGGCCCGCCGGGAGCGGCGCGGCAAGAAGATGGAGGCCGAGCGGCGGGTCCCGCGCATCGTCGCCGGCAACCGCAAACGCGCCGCCCAGGAGTCGGCGGCCGGGCTCCGCGGGCTGCACGAGGACCGGTTGCGGGAGGCGCGCGAGCGGCGCGAGGAGGCCGCGGAGGCGGTCCGCGAGGACGCCGAGATCCGGGTGGACCTGCCCCACACCGCCGTCCCCGCGGGCCGCACCGTGCTGAGCCTGAGCGCCCTGCGCCCTTGCTACGGGCGGCTGCGCGGCGGCGACCTCCAGGTGCACGGCCCCGAACGCATCGCGCTGGTCGGCCGCAACGGGGCAGGGAAGACGACGCTCCTGCGCACCCTCGCCGGGGAGCTGGCCCCGCTGTCCGGCGAGGCCAGGGCGTTCGTACCGCTGCGCTTCCTGCCGCAGCGCCTGGACGTGCTGGACGACGAGCTGAGCGTCGCGGCGAACGTGTCCCGCAGGGCGCCCGGCGTCAGCGACAACCACATCCGCTCCCAGCTCGCCCGGTTCCTGTTCAAGGGGGCGCGCGCCGAACAGCCCGCGGGCACCCTCTCCGGCGGCGAGCGCTTCCGGGCCGCCCTCGCGGCCACCATGCTCGCCGCCCCGGCCCCGCAGCTGCTGATGCTGGACGAGCCCACCAACAACCTCGACCTGGCCAGCGTGCGCCAGCTGACCGGCGCGCTCGCGTCGTACCGGGGCGCGCTGCTGATCGCCGGTCACGACCTGCCGTTCCTCGCATCGGTCGGCATCACCCGCTGGCTGCTCGTCGGCGAGGAGCTGCGGGAGACGTCCGCCGAGGAGGTGATCGCGCTGTTGGAAGCAGGGGAGGCGGCGGAGGCAGGGGAGGCGTGACGCTCAGGTGCCCTCGTTGCCGCGCAGCTCCTCCACCGCGGTACGGGCGGCGGCGCCGATGACCGCGTCCGCGCGCGGCAGCCGGCTGTCGGCGCGGGCCGCCTGGGTGAACACCACGGCGGTGTACGCGCTGCCGTCGGCGAGTTCGACCACCCCGGCCTCGTGGCGCATCGACCCGAACGTCCCGGTCTTCCCCGACACCGTCACGTCGTCGTACGGAAACCCGGAGGCGAGCCGGTGCGTCCACGGCTGCCTGCCCATGACCTCGCGCATGAATGCGCAGGCGTCGGCGGAGGCCGCCCGGCCGGTCCAGATGGCCCGCAGCAGCCGGGCCATGTCCGCGGGCGTGGCGGAGGACTTGAGGAGGGGGCCGTAGACGGCGAGGGGAACGGTCGTGTCGTTGTCCGAAAGGCGCCGCATCGCCGCGCCCAGCGACTCGGCCCCGGTCTCCGCCACCAGCTGCGCGAACGTGGTGGCCACACCGCCGTGGATGCGCGTGTCCGGCATGCCGAGGTCCCGGCACACCTCGTCGACGGCCTCGGTGCCGACCCGGCGCAGCAGCACGTCGGCGGCGGTGTTGTCGGACACGCTCATCATGAGGGTGACCAGGTCGCGCAGGGAGACGGTGATGTCGTCGCGCAGGATGGAGATGCCGGTGGGGCCGGGCATCCGGTCCGACGGGCCGAGCGTCATCCGCTCGCACGGATCGAGTGTCCCGGCGTCCACGAGCCGCCAGAACGCGACCATCAGCGGCACCTTGTAGACGGAGCCCACCGGGACCGGCTCGTCGGGGTCGATCGCCACGCACGCCTCGGGGCGGTGCAGATCGGCCACGTGCAGCCAGCCGCGGACACCGGCGTCGGCGAACAGGCCGCGGATCGTGCGCCGCGCCCGGGCCTCCCACCCCTGGGGCCCGCTCATCGCGCCGCCCGCGCCGCTGCCACGTCGAGGGACGCCGCCTGCAACGACAGGGCCTCCACCAGCAACCGCGCCGTCCGCTCGGTCTCCTCGCCGTCCGGCTGCCGGGAGTCCCACACCACCCGCAGCCGCAGGGGCAGCGGCGGATCGACGGCCCGGGTGCGGTCGATGCCGTCGGCGGTCAGCGTGGGGTCGGCCGTGACCAGCGTCGCCTGACCCGCCGCCACCAGGGCGAGCCCGGCGCGTTCGTCGGAGACCGTGACGGTCTCCACGCGCCGCCCGCGGCTGGCGAGGGTGTCGACGAACAGGTCGTACGCCGCCGGAGCCTCCTCCCGCGGGCGTACGGCGACGGGCAGCCGACGGGCGCCACCCGGTGTCCCCGCGGGGTCGTCGGGGTCGTCGGCGGGCGTGAGCAGCCAGGTGGGGAAGAGCACCACCCGCCCGGCCGCCAGCCCGTGCAGCACCGCCGGGTGCTGCACCACGGCGATGTCGAGCCGCCCCGCCGCGGTCTCGGACAGCAGCGTGGCGGTCGGCGCCGTCACCACCGCGAGACGGCCGCGCTCCCCTGCCCGGACCGGCGCGGACGCCACCGCCGCCGCGACCCGCGGGGGCACCTCGGGG